>CAZFQF010000066.1:0-6208 GCA_964520725.1 uncultured Muribaculaceae bacterium
CAAGATATGAAAGAGGAAAAACAAATTTACAAAAATATAAATAAAGCTAGCCTAATTATTGCTAACCCTAAAGCAGCAATTAAGAGTTATCTTAAACAACAAATTAAAGAAATATTATCTGATAATCAACAAACAGAAATTTAATATGAATTATTACACAGAAATAATATTTCAATTATTCGTCAAGAACCATATCTTTTTAATCGAACTATTAAAGAAAATTTTGAAATGGTTAAACCTGACATTACTCTTAAAGAAATTCGTTCATTAACCAATAAAGCTTATATTGATGATTACATTATGGGTTTATCTAAACAGTATGATACTTTGATTGGTGAAGGCGGAGTAAATTTATCTGGTGGTCAAAAACAAAGATTAGCAATTGCGAGAACTTTAATTAAAAACTCTAAAATAATCTTATTTGATGAAGCAACTAGTGCTTTAGATAATAAAAGTCAAGAATTCGTCAAAGAAACTATTGATAACTTAGCAATAAATCATACGGTAATCATTATTGCTCACCGTTTATCAACGATTATGGATGCGGATGAAATAATCTTAATTGATCAAGGAATGGTTGCCGATCGTGGTACTCATAAAAAGCTATTAAAAACAAATAAATTATATAAATCTTTATATAGTTCAGAAAAATAATTTGATTTTGATTCTGGTAATAAAATAAACAAAGTTGAATATATTAGTATTAACAACGTTAGAATATAATGTTGTTGAATAGAACTCTGTTTTACTTAAGACCAATGTTTGGATATAAGAGTTCCAACGTGGTATTATTAGAAATATAAACAACAATTAACATAGTATCAATATATCGGACACTTAATACTTCCAGTTACAATACAAATCTCAAACTATAAATAATTGACAAAAGGCATATATTTATATATAATACTAGTGCATGTTTAAGGCAGGAGCTTTAAATAATTAATAAGTGCGCGTTTGTTTGAAATAACTTAAGTAACTTAAACTGCCTAAGGGAAAGAGATAACAAACACCCTATTAATTTTTAAGCTATCCTTTTATTGCAAAGAAAGGAGAATATTTAAATGTCAAGATACACTGGACCAGCTTATAAAAAATCTCGTAGATTAGGTTTTAGTACATTAGAAAATGGAAAAGATTTAGCACGTAGACCTTATGCTCCAGGAATTCACGGAACAGGAAGAAAGAAAAAATCAAGTGAATATGGTATTCAGTTAGAAGAAAAACAAAAATTAAGATTTATGTATGGTTTAACTGAAAAACAATTCTCTAGAACTTTTGAAAAAGCTTCTAAGATGAGCGGGATTGTTGGTGAAAACTTCTTAAAATTACTAGAAAGTAGATTAGATAATGTAGTTTACCGTATGGGATTATCTAGTACTAGACGTGGTTCAAGACAAGTTGTTAATCATGGCCACATTTTAGTTGATAACGTTCCTGTTGATATTCCATCATATGTTGTAAAACCTGGATCTGTTATTACTATTAAAGAAAAATCTCTTAATCATCCAGCTATTAAGCTATCTTTAGATAATACTATTGCTAAACCTGCTTATGTTGAATTTGATGCTAAGAAAATGACTGGTACTTATATAAGAATGCCAGAAAGAAGCGAACTTAATGCTGATATTAATGAATCATTAATCGTTGAATTCTATAACAGATAAAAAATTGGTTATTTAAACCAATTTTTTTTATGTAATAAAAATATTTATCTTGGATTTTTTATTTATTCGCTTTTTCTTTTAGTGTATATTAATTGTTTTCCTTTGTTTTCAATAACTACTTCATTGCAATTTTGAACGGTTTCAGTAAAACCAATAACTTGAGCATCAATTCCAAAACTTATTGCCACTTCAATAAACTTATTGGCTTCTTCAATATTATCAAAAAGAGCTTCCATTCCAACTCCCATGTTAAAAGTAACATACATTTCTCGATCACTATCGTTATTGATTCTTTTAATTTCACTCATAACTGGGGGTATATCAAATAAATTGTTTTTTACATACCTGATATTATTTCCAAAATCAATTGATTTGGTAAGTCCTCCACCCGAACAATGAAACATCGCAACAACATCAATTCCTAGCTTTTCAGCAGCTATTAATACGGGTAAATAACTTCTAGTTGGCGAAAGAAGAGCCTCTCCTGCGGTTACATTTGTTCCCCGTAATATATCATTTAGGTAATATTCTCCCGTGAATACTTTATTAGCAGGAGTTGCTGAATTAATAACTTCTAAATATTTTCGATAATAAGGATGTAAAAGTCCACTTATCCCACTTGTATAGCCATTACTACGCATTCCTGCATTATATCTGTCCTCATATTTACATTGCCCAGAAGATGCAAGTCCTACTATTATTTGATTTGGAGCAATTCTAGAACAATCAATAATTTTACTTTTTTTAATAAATGCAACAGCTGTGGCATCCATTCCAAATGTAGATATATAACTTCCTAAAGACGCCGTTTCTCCAGAATATAGTTTCATGTTTACTCCATATTCTTTCATCATTTTAAAATACTCTGGATAGCCGTTAATAGCTGCTGCTATATCTCCATCTTCTTTGCGAAATCTATTAGAATTAATAGCAAGATGATTAGAAAAAATAATTGTTTCATTTGTAATTCCCGAACACATCATATCATCTGTATTCATTACTACAGCATCTTGAGCCAGTCTTCTATACCAATGATTGCCTAATCCTTCCATTTTAGATAAATAGGCAACATTTCCTTTGGTTCCAACCCCATCAGCATGTAAAATTAAAGCATATTCATTTCTAAAAGATTCTGGTAATTCTTCAGGCAATTCAATTATCACACAAAATCCACCTGGAAATATCCCTTTATCAAGACCTTTAATTGCTTCTGCCGCTCCAGCTTTTTCTACTAATTTTCCTACCCCTAAATCTCCGTAGCGTCCTTTTTCAAATCCTTCTAATTCAGCCATAAAACCCTCCCAATTATCTTTTATTCTATCATAGATATTTTATTTAAAAATTTTTCTTATTTCATCAGAATAATAAATACTCTCTGAGTCAACTGATTCAAACTTTATGGAATAAATAGCAGGTATTTCATCAATAAAATATTTAGAGATTGCTAAAAAGTCTACTCCATGACATTTTTTTCGATATTGTTCCATTATTTTTGAATCAAATTTTCGGGCAACTTTCTCTATTTTAATTCTATAATCTCCGCTGTCAAAATAATTAGGTTCAAAATTTTTAAGCTTTAGATGATAATCATCATCATACTCACAATCAAAAGCAATAGTAATATTATCATTTGTGCTATTATATTTAATTTTTTCTTTATACATTATCATCGGCATATTTTAGTCTCCTTTTTAATTTGTTTTATAAATCGAATTCATAAATCAACATTGCAAGAACAGCAATTGCTGCGGTTTCTGTTCTTAAGATCCTTTTACCTAAAGAAACTGACTTTGCTCCATTAGAAACTAGCGTAGCAACTTCCTCTTCTTCAAAACCACCTTCAGGCCCAATAAAAATAGCAATGTTTTTAATATCTTTATCTAAATTTAATAAGATTTCTTTTAATGAAATATCTTTTTCATTTTCGTATGGGACAAGCAATAAATCATAATCTTTAAAAATTTCTTTTAAATCTTTAAAATTTTTGATATTTTCGATAATAGGAACTTTACCTCTTAAACATTGCTTACTTGCTTCATAAGAAATTCTTTGCCATCTAATTAATTTTTTATTTGCTGAATTACTATCTAATTTTACGATAGTTCTTTTAGTAACCAAGGGAATTATTTTATTTACTCCTAGTTCGACACATTTTTGAATAATTAATTCTAGTTTATCTGATTTAGGTAATCCTTGAAATAAATCAATATTAACTTTAGGTTCAGATTCATCTGTTTCTTTGCTTATAATATCTAGTTTAACCTTATTATCTTCAAAGGTTTTAATAGTTGTAGTATATTTAATACCATTTTCAGAACTACAAATGATTTTATCTCCAACTAAGTGTCTTAAAACATTTCTAATATGATTTGCATCTTCATTAGTAATAGTTATTGTATTATCTATTATATTTGTTTCTTGAATAAAAAACTTCGCCATAATTTGCTCCTTACTTATAATTTTTTTATTTAGGGTTACTCATTATATTTATAATTAAATCCATATTATCATCTTTAGCCATTTTATTTCTTTTTATTACTTTGCATCTTTCACAGGAATAAACTATTTTATAGATATCTTTTTTTCCTGGTTCGATTCCGATAGGTCTTAATATTCCATGACAATTATTAGCTCTATCTCCTGGGTTGTTATCCACATGTTTAGAGCATAAACAGTTTGGGCAATGATCTCTAGCTGTATATCCTAGAGCTTTTACCTGTTCATGACAAATTTCACATTCAAAATCTTCATCAATCATTGTAAATTTTGCTATATCATTCATACACTTTCTCCGAATTCTATTATTTGTCTTTAAATAAAACATCACTAATATTTAAACATCATTTATAAATTTTTATTATATTTTACCATTCATTACAGCTTAATAACTAGCTAAAAATGTAAAATCAAGTGTAAATTTACTTATAAATCTTCCATTGATACTATTTTAAATATTTAAAACATATAAAAACGAACTAAATTAATAATTCGTTTAAAATTCTCGTGGTGCGTCAGTCAAAGACGTTTGGAAATTATTATTTGGTTAATTTCTTAATTAGATTATATAATAATTTTATATAAATGTGAATACTTAATTGATAGAAAAAATACCCTTTTCGTAAGAATTGAGTATTTTGAAAAATCGTGGCACGTTTTGTTTTTGCGTTAGCAAAAATGAAAGTGGCGATAGATTTTTTCATAAGGCAAACTTTGTTTGGATTATGGCATAATTTTGCTTACATTAGTTTGCAAAAATTATGCTTTATGGGGTTTCAAAAGGGGTAAAGCACCTTTGCACACTGATATTGGCTTGCCAATATCCTAGTGTGTTACTATATTGTTTAATTCAATATATTTATTCTTCTTCGTCTTTTAAACCTTTTTTAATTCCTTTTGAAACTTCTCCGAAAGCGTTACCAATTGTTGGGGCCATTTCATCAATAACTTCTTTTCCAACAGGTACAACTTGTTGTGCTGAGAATGCAAGAATTTCTCTTGTTTTAGCAAACATAAAAATGGGTCCTGATATCATAAAACTTGCTATAATTACGAATGCTCCAGACATATAGAACGAAATACTATCAACTGAATCACTTTTTTTATTAAAATCACTATTCATATCTTCTAAATTGTTTTTTAATGAACAATACTTAGAAGTTAAATCACTATTTTTGTATTCGTCCCATGTACAACTATTAAGACTTGGGTCTAATACTTTTGTAATAAGATATAAATGATATACTTCTCCATCTGTATATTCTGCAAATCCATCATATTTAATTCCTCTAGATTCAAGTTCGGCTTTTTTTGTTTCAAGAGCACTTTTTTCGTTAGATAATTGTTCAGATAAAGATAATTTGCTGTCTTCAGAGTATTGTGAATTAACTTTAAATTGCTTCATTATTCCTGTTGCTATTAAAGCTCCTCCGATTAAGATACCAATTATCAATACACTGACAGCTACAAACATAATAGTTTTCTTGTTTTTTTGATATTTTTCCTCATTTAAATATTTTTTTTCCATAAATGCAACCTCTTTCTTAATTAATTTAAAGATTATCATAACATATTTTTTCAAAAAATACTACTATTTCACGTGAAAAAAACAAGCATCTGTAAAATGATTATATTTCTATGTCAAAGTCATCATCTTTGTCTTTACCATATTTATTTTGATATAAATAATCATTAATTTCATTTTCTCTTGATGTGTTATCTGCAATATCGTGTAAGTCTTTGTTTTCATACCAATTCTTATCGTGATAATCTTTTATCTCTTCAACAACTTCATCTTTTTCTTGTTCTTTGCCTATTTTTAAGATTGTTCTAAAGAATTTTTTGCATACTTGCAGTATGTTATCAATGAACTTATATAATTTATTATTTTCTTCCTGTAATTCTTGATTTTTAGTTTTAAGTCGATAAACTTCGTGTTGAATATTGCGTTTTTCTATTTCTAGATTTTTATAATTAGAGGTATAGTCTTGTAAAGTATTAAACAACGCTTTATTTTTAGGCATATCTTTAATGACATTTTTAGA
>CAZFQF010000067.1:0-6132 GCA_964520725.1 uncultured Muribaculaceae bacterium
GTGTTATTCGTGTATTCGTTTGGCCACTTCTACACGGGCGGCGTCTACGGCACTGGCGGCTTGCGCCCCGCAGTTTCTCTAAAAAATACGACAAAGATAACAGGGATAGGAACGAGTGCAAATCCATTTAAAGTAGTTTAATAAAAATATAATATGATTTTCTGTAAGGGCTTATATATTTACAAAAAAATAAAGAGGTGAACAATGAAAAATTTCTTTCAATTTATTATTCCGATACTAGTAATTTTTGTTATTGGTGGAATTATGCTTTTTTCAAAAAGACCAGTTGATGGAACTAAGAAACTTTACATAGAATGTAATAGTATTTCAGAAAATTATGAAATTCATAGTAGTCAACAATTTGTTTTTGCTTCAAAAAATGATTTATGTAAATTAGACATCTATATTAGTAATGTAGATAGTGATTTTGTTAAAATAAATACATCATATTTATGGCGCTTAGATGATAGTGGAAAGATTGATAAAAAAGAACCAAAAGCCAATAATTTTATTGAAATAAATAAAAAAACAACATTGTATTCTTACGATGAGAAAACAAAATATATTTTTGAATATAAATAAGGTTATCAAGCCTTATTTTTTATGATATACTTCTATTATGAAGGTGCTTTATGAAAAAAATTATAGTATTATTAATTCTATTATTTCCAATTAATGTTCTTGCTAAAGAAGAATTTATCAATATTTCTTGTGATAATTATGAATTAAAAGAATTTGAACAATTTGCTTGTCGAACTTCTATTTCGGCATCTTTTAATTATGATAAAATAACTTTTGAATTAGAAAATACAAATGGACTTTTTTTGGAAACTATTCGTTCAAATCATATAGCTTTATGGAATTTATCTCATGAAAATAATATTGTAACTGCTACAACTAAAAATAAAGAGTTAGTAAATGGTCTTCAAGAATTTGGAATTCTTTTATATTCAACAACTGAATATGGAGAACAGGAAATTAATATTAAAAAAGTAGTTTTAATAAATAGTGTTGATAATAAAAGTTTAGAAATAAAAGATAGTAGTAAGAAAATGAAAGTTTTATCTTCAGAAAATCGCTTAAAAGAAGTGAAGATTGGTGATGAAAAAATCAAAAACTTTTCTTCTGATATATTTAATTATAAAATTAATATTGATTCAAACCTAACTAAAGTAATTCTTGGGATAGTTCCTATAGATGAAAACGCCAAAGTATTAATGAGTAAAGAAATTGAATTAGATGCAAATACTAAAGAAACTATTGTACCCATAAAAGTTATTAGTGAAAGTGGGTTAAGTAGAGTTTATAAAGTAGTTTTTATAAGAGAAGAAATTACTGATAATAATATAATTGCTGCTGGAATTGAACTTAAGGATAGTAAAGGTAATATAATTCCATTTGATTTTAAGCCAAGTATCTTTGAATATAATTTAGAATTTAATTCAAAAATAAATGAAATAAATGTAAAAGTTTTATTAGATAACGAAAATTTTAGTCTAGTTAAAGATTTTGGGAATCAATCTGTCAAGATCGAAAAAGGAGATAATATTATTTTAATTAAAATTAAAGATGAAAATAATAATCTGAAAACTTATACTTTGAATATAACTCAATTATTATCAAATAGATCTGGGAACTGTTATTTAAAAAGTTTAAATATTGAGGATTATGATATTAAATTTAATAAAAGAATTAAAGAATATAATTTAGCTATTAAAAAATCTGTAAAAAAATTAAATATAAAAGCAGTAGCTGAGGAGACTAATTCAAAGATTAACATTTTAGGAAATGAAGATTTAAAAGAAGGTAGTATAATTAAAATTGTAGTAAAAGCGGAAAATGAAAGTAAGTTAACTTACCAATTAAAAATTTCTTATATGGCTTTTAATTATAATAAAATAGCTATTTTCGGGATTTTAATTATTTTAATTTTAATATTTATAAAATATGGGAAGAAGAATAATTTATTAAATAAGTTTAAAATCAAGAAAAATAAAAAGCCCGCCAAAAAACTTAAAGTTAAAAGTAATAAAAAGAAAAACAAGAATAATATTAATAATTATAAGCCTAAAGTATCTTCTACAAAGAAAAAAAATCAAAAAAGAAAAAAGAATAAAAAAAATAATTATAATAAAAATAAAAAATAAAAACCCTTAATGCTGAGTTTAACATTAAGGGTTTTTTGTAAGAATATTTAATAAAAATTATGTAAAAACTATTAGCTAAAAAGTCGTGGTCCCTATAACTAACATAAATTATTATTTATTATTGTAGGGAGGAATAAGTGTAATAAATTAATAAAAATCAATAAATGTTTTAAAGTTTAAGAATAATGTATAAATTATCAGTTAATATTTTATAGTTGTTTATAACCAAAATAATAGATTAATAAAAGGAAGTTTAAAAATTATTTTTATCTATGGGATTTAACATTATTACAAATATAAGCTTAGAGAATAGACTGAATAAACTACTATGCTACTATTTTTTCATCTTACAATATAAATTATGATTTTTTTTATTAAATGATAAGTTCATTTGCACAAATCTTGAATTTATGCATTAATATATGCGAAGAAAAAATTAAAGTTATAACCTAATTATTGAGTTATTTAATTATGAAATTATTAGCTTTTCAGCTGGGAAACATAAAGAAGTTTTTACTGCCATTTTAAAAACACCTTTCTATGATTTTTATATTGACATTTACACTTTTTAAATTAGTCAAAGGTATTTTATTAGATAGATTCTCAACATAAACAAATTCATGTTCATTAAACATTAAAAAAAGAATGTTATTAATAATAACCTTATGAGGTTCTACATAGGCGATATTGGTATGATCAACAATTCTCAAACAGCCATTAGTAGCTTTATAGTTAGAACCACAAACCCATCTTAATTTAGTAATGAGATCAGAACTCATTTTGATTTCTTTTTTTGTAATATTAAACATACACACCATTCCTTTCTTAAACACAAAAAAATCAACCTTTCGATTGATTTAATCATTTAACATCGCTTTGGTGCGACGATTTTATCTTTTGGAGCAAGCGACCAGAATCGAACTGGCATCTCGACCTTGGCAAGGTCATATAATAACCATTATACTACGCCTGCATGCATTTATATATTATCAGAAAAATATTGTTTTGACAAGAAAAAAAGTGATAATATATAAGAAATATGTTACAATTATTATTAGAAGAAAAGGGTATTAATGAAAAACAAATTAATTATTATGAAGAAAAAAATTATTGATTTTATTAAATATAATAGACAATTTTGTTCATATGTTGTTTTGTCTTTAGTGTGCACTACTTTAATTAGATATAATACCTTAGGGGGAATATTTGACTTTCAACCGTTTTTTTTAGATTTAGGAATGATCCTAGTTTTAGGGTCTTTTGGTTTTTTTCGTAAGCCCCAAAAACAGTTTATATATTATTTAATTCTTATGTTATTTTTTATGACAATGGGAATAGCAAACTCAATATATTATACATTTTATAATTCTTATGCTTCATTTAGTTTACTTGCTGCTTTAGGGCAAGTAGGTGAAGTAGGAGATGCAGTATTTGATAAAATAAAGTTAATTCAATTTATTTATATTTTGTTTCCAATTATATTTATTTTAATTCATCAAAGATTATTAAATAGAGATTATTTTAATTTTGTTGCTAAATTTGAAAAAGGGAAGAAACTTTTTAAAAGTACAATATTTTCAGGAATAATTTTATTTTTAATCTGTGCTTTAACCTTATCTGCAACAGCCTTTAGTCGTCTTTCAAAACAGTGGAATAGGGAATATATTGTTGGGAAGTTTGGAATAGTGATTTATCAGTTTAATGATTTAATAAATACTTTAAAACCAACTATTAATTCTTGGTTTGGGTATGATGTTGCTTTAAAACAATTTAATGATTATTTCGAATTAAACTCTAATCCCGTAAGTAATAATGAATATACTGATATTTATAAAGATAAAAATATCGTTTTTATTCACATGGAGAGTATAACTACATTTCTAATTGAGTTAGAAATAAATAATACTGTTATAACACCGAATTTAAATGCTTTAAGCAAGGAAGGATTATACTTTAATAACTTTTATCCTCAAATAGGAGTAGGGACCAGCAGTGATACCGAATTTACTTTAAACACTTCTTTAATGCCAGTTACAAATGGAACCGCTTTTGTTAATTATTTTGATCGTGAATATAGAACTATAACTAACTTATTAAAAAATAAAGATTACTATACTTTTAGTATGCATGGAAATAAAGCTAGTATGTGGAACCGAAATAAAATGCATCCTACTTTAGGATACATGGATTTTTATTCCCAAACTTCTTTTGAAATAGATGAAATAATCGGCTTAGGAATATCAGATTCTTCTTTCTTTAGACAGGCTATTCCAATGCTGGAAGAAATAGAGACTAATAATGATAAATATATGGGAACAGTTATTACTTTATCCAATCATACTCCTTTTGATAATAACGAATTATTTGAACAGATAGATTTGACTTACCCAAAAGTTCATTATGATGAAAACAATGAATTAAAACTAGCTTATGATTACTTAGAGAATACTAAATTAGGAGATTATATTCGTAGTAGTCACTATGCTGACAAAGCTTTAGGAGAATTTATTAACTATATTAAAAATAGTGAATATTTTAATGATACTATTTTTGTATTTTATGGAGATCATGATCCGAAATTATCATTAAAAGAATTTTATAATTATTATAACTTTAATCCTGAAACTGGAGAAAGTTATTTAGAAGAAGATGAAAACTATATTCCTTATGATTACTATAACAATGAACTTAACCGTAAGACTCCATTAATTATTTGGTCAAAGGATCAAAAAATTGCTAAAACTATTGATTATTATATGGGAATGATTGATGTAGCACCAACTGTAGGAAATATGCTAGGAATCTACAATAAATATGCTTTAGGGCATGATATATTTGAAATTAAGAATGATAATATAATTGGGTTTCCTAATGGAAATTTTTTGACCAACAAGGTTTATTATAATAATTCAAAAGAAGAATATCGGGCAATAAGCTTAGATGAAACTTTAAGTGATGATTATCTTCAAGAATGTGAAGAAAAGGCAGGAACAATAATTGAATTATCTAATGGGATAATAGTCCATAATTTAATTAAACAAGATATATTAAAGGAGCAAAATAAATGAAAAAAAGTTTGTTAATAACGATATTAATTCTAGTATTAATTTATGGTGTTGGTGGAATAATTTATTTTTATTTAAAGGATGACAAAGAAGAAGTAGTAGAAAAAATCTCAGAAATAAAAAACTATCCATATACATTAAAGTCAAATGCAACAGAATATATAAAAAATGAGTTCGCTATTTTAAAAGTTAATTTAGAAAGTAATGAAATTAATGAAGAAGAATTCGCATCAAGCATTGCTAAGTTATTTATAGCAGATTTGTATACAATTTCTAATAAAATAAATAAATATGACATCGGTGGGCTTGATTACGTTTTTCCTTCAGCAGTTGATAATTATAAATTAAAAGTTAAAGAAACCTTATATAAGTATGTGGAAGATAATGATAAAGGAAAAAGAACTCAAAAATTGCCGCAAATAAAAAATATTATAGTTGAAAACATCAAAGAAATAGATTTTAAGATAGATGCTGAAGTTTATAAAGGATATAAATTAAATTTAAAATTCGAATATGAAGAAAATTTAGCATATGATGATTCTGGAGAGATTTCAGTCATTAAAAAAGATAAAAATTATTATATTTCCGAAAAAAAATAAGAAGCAAGGTATGCTTCTTTTAATCTTTTCGATCTAGATCCATTAATAATATTCCGATATTAATAAGGCTGGTTAGCCCTACTAAAGAATAAATTATTCTTGGAATGATAGAATCTACACCAAATACTGCCTCGACTAAATTAAAATCTAAAAGTCCAATTAAGCCCCAAGTAATACCTCCTATTATGGTAACACTTAAGCAGATTTTTTGAAATGTTGTCATACCTAACCTCTTTTCTTATTTTTAGTATGAGAAATAATAAAAAAAATATACATCCAAATAAAATAAATTTCTTATGAATAAAATAGCTAATTAAAAAT
>CAZFQF010000068.1:0-6093 GCA_964520725.1 uncultured Muribaculaceae bacterium
AACAGCCATAAAAACACTCTCCTTTTGTTGTTCATCCATTTACCTCTTTTTAGAAACCTCAACCTTTGGCCACTAGAGGTTCTAATCAGTAAATGTGTGTATTTGGTTTAAAAAACCACATTTATTGTAGCAAACATTTTTAATATTTACAATAAAATCATATGCAATAATCGTAAAAAAAGCTTTTTCTAATTAAAAAAGACATTCTAAAAACTAGAATATCTCAAATTAAGAACTAAAGGATTAAGATTACCCCGATTTTTTACAGGTTTCCTTGTACTCAAATCCATGCCTTGTGATTTTTTAAAATTAGAATAGTATTTATGAAGAATCGGAAATTCTTCTTGATATTTAAAAATTAATCTAAAGATCTCTCTATCCACTAATATATGAAGATTCTCTTTCGTAATAATTCCTTCTCTAATTAAAACTGCAACGCATTTTGCTAAGGATATCATTGAAATATAATCTTCATCACTTTTAGTTAATTTATCAATTATTTCATTAAGCTCTATTACTTTATCAGCAGTCATATAAGCAATAAAACCAAATTCTTGTTTCTGATTTTCATTTTCTCTAACAATTAAATCTTTATAAATGTTTTTTATTTCTTCTAAAGTTAGATTTTGAGGCCAGACTAAACTAGTTAAAAAAATCCCATCTAATCTATCAGCACATAAATAAGGCCTTTGATTATCAATTAAAGGATATTGTTTATAATTTACAATATTATTGATATCAAAGTTATTTAATTCTATTAATTTTATTAACTTGTCATCTTTGGTAAGAATTTTTGTTAAATCTATTTCAGTACTTTCTTGTTTTTCAAAATCTTCATTCATATAATCAATGACATGACTTAAAGCTGGAGTTCCAGCATCATGAAATAAAGCTGCAACTGTCATTTCAGGATTAAAAGTATGGTTCCATACCATTAAGGCTGTGCTAATCGAATGGTCTAATCTAGAAAGCGGGAACTTAAAATTAAAGAACTCCTTATTTCCTTTATCCATGCTACAAAGATAAGAAATATCTTTTAAACGCATCATTGTTGCTGTTTCAATAAACGGAATCAAAAATTTAGGAAATACAGGAGATATAATTTTAAAGTATTCTCTAAGTTCTGGCTCTAAATTTTGGTAATAATCTTCAAAAAAAGACATAAATATCACCTCTTGAATTTATACTTTACAATATATTTATTTAAAAGTCAAAGTTAATATTTATTGTCTTAAAAATTTAAAATATAAATAATATTAAAAGGAATTTAAAATCCTCTTAACAAGTTATTTAAATTCCTTTTATACAAATCCCAAATATTAGCTTTTAAAATTGTTTCTTTAACTGTTATATCAAAAGTGCTTATTACTTTATTTTTTTCGATTATTTCGATTTGCCCAACTATGTCTCCAACTTTAACTGGAGCTTTTACAGGATCGATTATTATATTATAAGTATATTTCTTCTCTTCGTTAATGTTTTCTAAGTTTGTAGCATTACTTATTAAACGAACATTAACTTTCTCTTTTTTACCATTTATTACTTCAATTGTTCCTAAATCATGATTGGTATCTAAAATAATTTTAAGTTTATAATTACTAAATCCATAATTTAGTAATTCAACCGTGTCATCACTTCGAGCATTAGTAGTTGGAGACTTCATTACAACACTTATTAACCGCATATTGTTTCTTTTAGCTGTTGCGGTTAAACAGTAACCTGCTTTATCTGTAAAACCTGTTTTAAGACCATCTAAGCCATTATAATATTTTATTAGTTTATTTGTATTAACCATCCAAGTAGAAGTTCCATCGGGCTTATTTAAGTACTCTTCATAAATACTCGTATAATGTAAAATTGTTTCGTATTTTAAAAGCTCTTTAGCAATTAATGCCATATCTTTAGCCGATGAATAATGATTATCTTCATCTAAGCCATGAACATTTTTAAAATTAGTATTGTTACATCCTAAGATTTTACATTTAGCATTCATCTTTTCAACAAACTCTCCAGTTGTTCCCGATAAATGCTCAGCCATCGCAACAGAAGAATCATTAGCACTAGCTATGGCAATACTTTTAACTAATTCTTCAACTTTCATTTTACTACCAGTTTCTAAAAATACTTGACTTCCTCCCATGCTAGAAGCATTACTAGTAATTAAAACTTCATCAGTTAATTTGATCTTTTCTTGATCTAAATTTTCCATAATTAGTAAAAGAGTCATCATTTTGGTCATACTAGCGGGAGATAATTTTTCATTACTATTTTTTTCAAATATAACCTTTCCAGTACTTTGTTCTATTAAAATACTTGATGTTGCACTTTTTGCTAAATCTTCGGCGCTTACTTTTAACGGAATCAATAAAAGTAATAAAAATATAATCTTTTTTTTCATTTAAACTTCACCTAAATAATTTTATTCGACCCAAAAGAAAAAAGACTTAATGTGCATAAGTCCCATGGATTTTTTCTAATTGTTCGTTAGTTAATGTATCTACTGTCCATTCATTATTTACTTTAGTTAAATGAAAATCAATTGTATAATCAATCGTATCTCTTACTTTACCTAATTCGGTAATACGATATTTTAAAGCAGATGCTGGACTATAAACATTATCATCATCATAAAATTCACTTTGATTCATACTTACATAGTCATTTACTGTTTCTTCAGCGCTATAATAATCATAAACTGTTATTTTAGTATTAACTACAGCAGTATCTCCATTAATCTTTTCGTCTTTAATATTATATTTTAAGTCTGAATATTGTTTTAAGTAAACATCTTTGTAAGCTTTTAGATTTTCATCATCCAAATCTAAACTTCCTAAATAATCTCCTAATTCAGTTTTTACAACATCAGCATTACTATTATAACGTTTTAATAATGCATCCACTTTAGCACTAGGTGAATTCCCCATTGAACAGCCTGTGACAATAAATAATGTTAGTAAAATAATAACTAAATATTTCTTTTTCATACTTTTCTCCTTAATTATAATATGGATAGTTATTTTAAATTTATACATAATATGTTAAAATAATAAGAGGTGAAACAAAAATGAAAAGATTATTATCAGGAATAAAACCAACTGGAGAACTACATATTGGCCATTATTTAGGAGCAATAAAGCAATTTATTGAGATGCAAAAGGAATATGAAACTTTTGTATTTATTGCCGATTTACACTCTTTAACAATAAATCCAGATCCCAAAACATTAAAAAAGAATTTAAAGGAAATGATAGGTTTATATTTAGCATGTGGATTAGATCCAAAACACACATGTATTTTTAATCAATCAGAAAATATTTATCATCCTATGTTATCATGGGCTTTAGAATGTAATAGTTATATGGGTGAAATGAGTAGAATGACCCAATATAAAGATAAAAGTAAAAATAAGAGTAACGAGGCTATTACTTGTGGGCTATTTACTTATCCAGTTTTAATGGCCGCTGATATTTTAATTTATGATGCTGATATTGTTCCTGTAGGAATTGATCAAAAACAACATATTGAATTAACCAGAAACATTGCGGAAAGATTTAATAATCGTTATGGAAAAACATTTAAGATTCCTGAACCAATTATTGCTGAAACAGGAGCGAAAATTAAGAATCTTCAAGATCCAACTAAAAAAATGAGTAAATCAGATGAAAATACTAAAGGAACAATATTTTTATTGGATGATTTAAATGTTGCAAGAAAGAAAATTATGAGTGCAGTTACTGATTCACTTGGTATTGTTCAGTTTGATGAATTAAACCAACCAGGAATAGCTAATTTAATTACTATTTATAGTTCAGTTACTAATAAAACTATTAAAGAGATTGAATTTGAGTTTAAAGATAGTAATTATGGAACATTTAAAGGAAAAGTCGCTGATGAAGTTATAAAATTAATGGAAAGCATTCAAAATAAGTATCAAGAAATTATAAAAACAAATTTAATTGAAAAAACTTTAAATGAAGGTTTAGAAAAAGCTCAAAAAATAGCCAAAGAAAAAGCTTATGAAGTATATCGTAAGCTTGGTGTAGGAAGATATTAATCTTCCTCTTTTTCTGCCTCAACATCACTAACTATATTAGTTGTAAATACTGCAGTAATATATTTTATTATATGTTCATCATTTACTTCACGAACATAAGGTTTTTCATCTTGAATTATTTCTTCAAAAATACAAGATTCAGTAGTTAAATCATTTTCTTCATCTACTTTAGTAGCTAGAAAGTATTTAATACCATTTTGGATTGTTTCATCTGCTAAATAATATCTATCTATTCCATCTAGCGTAATAACTGTATCTGTTTTCACTATCTACCACCTCTTGTTATACTTTCTTCTCTTGCTTGTTCTTGATCACGAGCAACAAGATCTTCTAAATAGCTAAGCGGATTATCTCTGTGTTCTTCAGGAATACCTTCTAAGTCCATTTTAATTTTAGTTTTCTTTTTTATCCAAGGCAAGAATCTATTTCTTGTCTTAACATCATATTTATCCCAAAGTTTAGCAAAAGTAAAAGTTATAGCAGAGACTCCTATTAAAGGAAGATTTAAAGTCCCAAATCCCAATACTAATCCAGCTACAGCTGCACACCTCATTGCCTTTGTTCCTTTTCCTTTTCTTACTGTTTCACCAGGTTCCACTCCAGTAATAGTTCGAATAGGATTAGGATCTTCTGGCACTATTAAATCTTCTGGCACTATTAAATCTTCTGGTACTATTGGATCTTCTGGTACTATTGAATCTTCTGGTACTATTGAATCTTCTGGCACTATTGGATCTTCTGGTACTATTGGATCTTCTGGTACTATTGAATCTTCTGGTACTATTGGATCTTCTGGTACTATTGGATCTTCTGGCACTATTGGATCTTCTGGCACTATTGGATCTTCTGATACTATAGGTTGTTGTGGAGCATTAGTTTTAGCTTTACCTGCAAGTTTAACTCCTAACGCCTCCGCTAATCTGTCTGCCTCACGAACTTTAGCATTATGTTTCAATAAATTTATACGATATTCTGAAACTAAATTATTTATTTTTGTGAAAGAATCAATTACTTCTTTTTTTGTTTCAGAAGAAAGATTCATCCTCATTACAATTTCATAAGCATCTTTTAAAGAATTGATATTTTCATCTAAAAATTCAACACTAATCTTAGGAGCTTTCTTAGAAAGTGCTTCTATATTTCTGATTGCTTGAAGATTTGCTCCAAAATAAATAGCATATAAATGTTGTCTTTCAGCATTTTTTTGTTCTTCGGTTTTTGTGACATCAGTATTTAAAGCATCTATCTTAGCTGCAGTTGCTGCCCTATTTGCTTTAGCTTGTGCTAAGCGATCTGAATTTACGCTAACTCCCATTGCATGTTTTAGATTAGCAATAAGTCGGTGAAATTTATCTAATTCCGTAGCTTTAACATTCTTATCATCAGCTGACTCATCTAAAGTTGGAGCATTATTATCATTATTTACAATAATTGTTAAATCTTCTAAATCAAGACTCAAAGAATTTCTAAAACTTATTGTTTCGGCGTCTTCATCATAGCTATTAGCTTCAGCATAAGTCTCACTTAATTTATTTAGTGTTTCTTCTGGCTTTAAGCTACCTGCTGCAAGTTGTTCTGTAAGCTCTCTAACTTTTGTCTCATCTTCAATTACAAATCCTCTTTGCCCAATAGAATTAATAAAGTCTAATACTTTCTTATAATCTAGATTTCCATTAATTTCATTTATTTGTTCTGGTCTCATATTTATTTCTCTCCTTTATAAATTATTTTATATTTTAACATCATGTATTTAAAAACACAAATGTTATTGTCGATTATTCAGCCTCAACAAACTCAAATTCTCTTTTATCAAGTCCAACCAATTTTATATCTTCAACCATTTTACTCTCATCTATTTTATAGGTGCTAATTAACTCTTTAATTAATTCGTTATTATTTTTTATTAAATTAATACGAGTATTAATTCTTTTAATAAAATCCTCAACTACTTCTTTTACTCTAAAATCAATCTCTTCCAAATCTTCATCTAATTTAATTAATGATAAAGTTTCTAAAAATTCTAAACGCCCGAAATATCG
>CAZFQF010000069.1:0-6013 GCA_964520725.1 uncultured Muribaculaceae bacterium
TTTTCATCCATTATTAGATTTAACGAATATCCCATCTTTAATCCAGTTGTATTATTTCCCGTTACTGTAAAATTCTTGGTCGCTACTGCTTCGGCACTTGGATATATCCCTGTTGCTGTGATATTACTTCCTCCGGCATAATTAATTCCCATTAAGCCTCCGGTTACATTTATCGTCGTATCATATTCAGCTCCAGTTAATGCTGCACTAAAATATGCAAATGAGGCTCCAATAGTAATTAATAGTAACACTACTATCGCACTTATTATTCCTATAATTTTTTTATTTTTGGATTTGTGTCCGGCTATTGGCTCTGATATATTTACTTCTCCTTTACCTTATTATTTAAAGTATATCATATTATTTTTTTTAAGTGATGATATTTTCTCTTATTTGTGGTTTTATTATTTGATTTCAGAACTGTTTGGTAAAATATTATTATTAGGTTCCTGCTGGATGCTGATTTCATGATTAGAAAGAGCAGGAACTTCAACTTTCTTACTTTGCTTCTTTTTTCTAATACAAACAACAATTACAATGGTTGCAGCTACTAAAATCACTCCGGAAATAATAAATATAGTTAATATTTTCATATCATTTTGAGATACAATCTTATTTGTCAAAAAATACTCTGAGGCATGATTTATACTGAACTCTACATATCCATCTACAACTACTAATAATTCGGAATTCATCAGCTGTACTTCATTAAGATTTTCATCATAATAATATAAATATAAACCTTCTTGAGAATTAAATTTATCTCCAACAAAAACTCTAATCTTTGTATTTTTTGGTAGTTCTCCTGAGTGAGCAAAATTTAAAATTAAAGCATCTTTAAGTTTTAAGAACTCTTTTAACTCATCTGCGAAGTTTGTAACAAATTTTAAACCTAAATTTATTTCATTAATATTATCCGAAATATACTGACCATTAATAGTAATTGAATATAATAAGCTTCTATCTGGATTTACTATTTCATAAGTGACATTTTTTTGTCCATTTTTTAATGCTTCAATTATATCTTTATCTATAACTGGGTTTTTCTCATCTAAAGTTATTTGAACGATAAAGTTATTATTATTTTCAATTGCATTTAAAATAGTTTCTTTTTCGTTTTTTACTATGTTTCTTTTACTATCTTTATAAATGTTAATCGTATATTCTCTTGTTTGACCGTTTTCAGCGGTAACAATAATCACGATTTGGTTTAAACCTTCTTTTAAAGAGGTTTCTCCATTAAATATTACTACTGATTTTTCATCTTCAGCTTTGTAAGTAACTACAATTTCTCCGATATCTTCGTAAGTAACGAAATCATAACCTAAAATTTCTTTATCAAAAATTAATTCAAAACCTTCAACTGCAAGTTCGCTTAAGTAATTATTGCTAGATAAGTTATCTGAATTTAAGCTTTTTCTAATTATTGTAATTATATATACTTTTTTAGATCCGTTTTCAGCGGTTACTTCAATTTGAAATATATTACTTCCATCTTTTAATTGCTTAATTCCAGCACCTTTAACTGTAGCCTTAGAATCATTGGCAGTGGCATTAATATTTATCTCGGAAATAGTATTCTCAACTGTTTCAACATAATTATTACTTTTATTGAATTTAATATTAGTATTTGATACAGTTAAACTTTTTAAGTTATTATCAGTACTTCGGTCATCCCCTCGAGTAACATTAATAGTATAAGTAGTTTGAGCACCATTTTCAGCTGTTACGGTTACTAGCAATGGTTTTTTCTGACCATAGTCTAAATTAATTGTTTGACTTGGATTATATGTAACTTTTGCCCTATAATCGCTAGCCTCAGCTGTAACTGTTAAAGCATTAATTGAACTTGGTAAATCTATATTGTAAGTTGTTGTATTCGAATTAAAATTAATACTTCCATAACTTAATTTTATACTTGACAAACTACTGTTTGTATTTCGATTATCGATTCTGTTAATATCGATATTATATGTTTTAGAATTATTAGCTTCAGCTGTAACTATTATTGTAAATTTATTAGAACCATAAGCTAAATTTTTGTTTCCTAAACCAGAAATAGTTGCTTTAGAATCACCTGTTGCATTAATACTTATTGAGCTCTTAGTAGTTGAAACTGTATAATTTGTAGTATTTTCATTAAAGACTGGAGAAAGACTTTCTCCTGAAACGATTAAACTTGTTAAATTAGCATTAGTACTAGGCTTATAAACAGTTACATTTATTCCTGTGTTATTACTACTTAAAGAATCACCATTTTTATTTCTGTATACTGTACTAGTAATACCGAAAGTCGCTACCGAACTAACATCAACATTAGATTTAGCTTTAAATGTAATCGTTTCCAAGACTCCATTTGATTTTGGATTTTCACCACCTGTACTATCAAGTACAGCAAGTTTAACAGTCGAACCAATAAGATTAGCAGTAACATTCGAAGCAGAGCCGGTACTTACATATTGAAATAAGTCACTATCAAAACTTATAATAAAATTACCAGCACCTAATCCTAAAGCGTCTAACCCGGAAAGATTAACACTGACATTTAATGTGTCCCCAACTTTTACATTTGCTTTATTAGTTGTTAAAGTTGTATTAAAACTTGAGGAAGCCAAAGGAGAAATAACCCAGAAAAAACTAAGTAAAATAAATAATATTAAATAAGTAATTTTTGTATTTGTTTTTTTCATAATCTTTCTCCTATAAACTTTCTTTTCGACCGATACTATATAAAACCATATCGTAAGCGTCCCCTGCGGTTATATCTCCATCACCATCCACATCGGCTGCTTTTGCGTAAATATAACCTAATATTTTTTTACTAATTGAATGAAGAACCGTGTCATAAGCATCTCCTGCTGTTACTTCGCCATCTCCATCAGTATCACCTTTTACAATAATGTAATAAGTTTTTAAAGTGACGTTTTCTTGAACTATCCGAACCTCAGTTCCAGTTCCTACATATTCATTATCAGAATCAATTACAATTTCTCCTTGTTCAGTTTCAAGGTTATTTAATAATTCAGTTTTTTTTGTACTATCTTTAACACCTTCAATATAGATATCATCGATTATATATTCCCCAGATGTTAAAATCTGGCCATCTTCATATAAGACAGTTATAAGGACCGTTTGACTAGTTAGCCCGCCATCAAGTGCTTCTATTGTAATTACTGCACTTCCTGCTGATTTCGCAGTTATAATTCCTAGACTAGAGACTTCAGCAACATTAGAATCAGAACTACTAAAACGAACATTTTTATTCTCTGCACTAAGCGGATAAATAATATATTCTATTGATATGGTTTCATCTATATTTAATGTTATTTCATCTTCTATTTCAATACTTGAAACAAACTCATATGGAATCGATTTCAAGGTTGGAATCGCCCCAATATTTCTAATCTCCCAAATAGTCTCAAAATCAAACCCGACATACGTCCCAGGAAGTTTTAATTCACTGATATTTTTTTGGTGGACATTAGTAGTTACATTTTCCTCTACTTCGAAATCATCTTCTGGAGTTGGAATATAAACCCCACCAATCATATTTCCATCACCTTGATAATAACCATTAATAAAGTTCGTTCCATTAGCATATCCAACAATTATGCCTCGTTTTGAATCTTCGTTTTCAATTTCATTAAATTTTATTTCTCCAGTGTTATAAAAATTATTAATATTTGTTCCTGTTCCACTGTTTGCAGCTATTCCACCTATCCAGTTCCCGGTTATTGTTCCTGTATTAAAAATATTACTTACTTCGCTGTTGGAAATAAATCCGCCAATTCCTCCCGCCAGACAACCCGATGTAATTTCACCAATATTGTAAACCTCATTAATGTTAGAATCCATTGCTGAAGAAAAAATTCCACCGGCCACACAATAACTATAATCATCCTCTCCTAAATATTTTGAATTAATCTTTCCTTTATTAAAGACTTTTTCTATTTTAGAGTTATAGATATTCATTACTATTCCTGCTGCACTATCTGAGGCTGTAATATTACCACTGTTTTCAATATTATATAATTCTGCATTTTCTAAATTTATTACTATAGCGGCAGCATATCGAGCAGAAATATTTGAATTAGTTAAAGTTAGATTTTTAATAACTGGTTTAGGAAAATCTTCTTTTTTACTAACATCTCCAAATAATGCGGCATTTTCATCTGGTCTATTGCTATATAGACCAGAAATAGTATGATTATCACCATCAAAACTACCGTAAAAAGAATCATCATATTTTTTGAATTCATCATTTTCCCACTTATAATCTATTTTACCAATAGGTTCCCATCCTGCTCCAGAATTATAAAACATTCCTCCTTCGCTTGTTGCCTCAGTTAAATCAATGTTATTCGCAAGTTTATAATGAGCTCCTAAATCTTGTCTAATCAAGTTCAGGTGACTTGCCTCAGAAAGTAAGTATGGATTTTCTACAGTTCCGTTTCCTTCAAGTAAATTTGAAAGTTCGGAATTAATTTTTACAGTAAATATTTTTTTTATATTTGTTCCATCTGTAGTCTTTAAACTAATATTTGTTTGGCCTATTTTTAATGGAGTAATATTAATTTGATTATCGGTCTGCGTAATATTTAATATAGAGGGATCGTCTACATTAAATTTAAAATCTTTTATATCTGCATTTTCTGGAGTTGTTTTTATTTCATAAATTTTTATTTGATCTAAAGAAGTTTCAATTACTGAAAAACTTTCTAAATAACTTTCAGTTGTATAATCATACAAGTTGAAATCAGTTATAAAGATATGTTCCATATTTTTTAAAGTCGGAAATGAATTTTCATTTTGATTCCAGACATTTTCAAAATCAAAACTGCTTGCGTAAGTTTCATGATTTTTTAATTCATCTATTTCTTTTTCAAAACTGTTACTCACTACTAACGGTACTTCAGATGAGATAAGCGCAATTAGTGGAATATCATCTAAAATATCAAAAGCATTTGTAATTGAATATATTGGATCATCGCCTTCTCCTAAAGAAAAATCATTAATAAGGGAGATTATTCCTGCTGGATTTAAATACTCTTCCATAATTATAGGATCGTCAGTTTCTACTTCGACTTTACCGATATTATATACTTTATCGATAATTATACTTCCCAGACTGTGACTAACTATCCCGGCTGATCTTCTGTCAGCATAAATATCTCCAGTATTATATGCATTACGAATCGTAGTTTTATATGTACTACAAGCTATTCCTGCAGCGTCAACAGAATCAACATATTTAAGAGTACTAATCTTGCCCGCATTAAATACATTCTCAATAACTGAAACACTAGTTGAAGATACTATTCCACCCACTTTACCGCCTAAGATATATCCTAGCCCATTAGAAGATGGCACTTTTGTTGCCTCAGCTGTTACCGTCCCGTTATTATAAGAATTACGAATAGATGAATATTCCATTTGAGCTACAATTCCTGCAACATTAGAATCACCATAGACTGATGCATAATTTTTAAGACCAGTCATTTCTGTTTCGGATACATGAGATAAAAAAGCTGCGGTATAATTTTTACCAATAATTTCACTATCTTTTATTGTTAAATTTTTTATGATTCCCAATCTATTATAGGAGATAAAAGCCGTATAATCTTCTTCAGGTCTGTTGATATTAAGACCATAGATAGTTTTATAATTACCAAAGAGATTAATAGAAAAGTCATGAATAATTTTAAGCTTTTCATCGGAATTATAGTTGTAAGTGGTATACCCAATCGGGTTAAATCCTTTGCCATTATTGTAAAATATTCCCCCTGATGATGTTGCATCGGTTAAATCCAAATCATTTTCTAATTCAAATGAATATCCATTTAGATTTAAAAATCTTAAATCTGAAATATCAGAAATCACAAATGGATTGGCACTTGTTCCTTCTCCCTCTAATGAAGAACGAGGATCCACTACATTTAAAGTTAATTGGTTTGAATGATTACTACCATCAGTTGTCTCGAAATTCACTTGTGTAGTCCCTAAAGACTTAATA
>CAZFQF010000070.1:0-5999 GCA_964520725.1 uncultured Muribaculaceae bacterium
AATATCTTTTAGAATTTCCATTATTTTAGTACTATTCTCGCTATCTAAAGCCCCAGTTGGTTCATCGGCAAGCAAAATTTCTGAACCTCCTAAAATCCCTCTTGCTATGGCCGCTCTTTGTTGCTCTCCGCCAGATAGTTTGTTTGGGAAAATATTTTTATTATTTATTAATCCTAAATTATTTAAAATACTATTAATTTTATTTTTTCCGCACTTATGGCCCTTAATATTAGAAGTAATTAATAAATTATCTTTGATATTTAAATATTCTATTAAATTATAATTTTGAAATATATAATTAATATAATTATTGCGGTAGTAATCTTGTTTCTTACATTTTAATTTAAAGATATTTTTGTCACCTAAAAATAATTCCCCGCTATCTGGTTTTTCGATTGCACTAATAATATTTAATAAAGTACTTTTACCACTTCCAGAAGGACCAAGAATTGCAACAAATTCTTTTTCGCGAAAGTTAATAGAAATATCTTTTAAGATTTCTATATTATTGTAATTTTTATTTATATTTTTTAATCTTATCAACTAAAAACACCTCTTACTACTATTGTTGTAAGTTATGGACGAAAAACCTTTATTTTTTTCGTATCTATAAAAGATTATAATTAGTTTCCCGTTTATATTAAAAAAATGTTAATAATTTATTTTTTATTAACATCTTTAAATACAAACATTTTGCTAATTATATAATTAGCAATTACGATAACTATTTGAACAAATATTTTAGCAATTAAATCATCTAATTTTAATCCTGAAACTAAAATTATCATTAGAAGTGTATCAAGAATTAAAGTTAAACCCCTTGTCCCGACAAAATATATTGCTTCTTTTAATTTATTTTCATTTTTACTGTGAAAAACAAACAAGCGATTAGTAAAGTAAGCAAAAATTACTGCAGCTATCCAAGAAAGAACATTTGATATTACATAGTTAATATTTAAACCTTTAGAAAATAAACTATAAGATCCTATACTTACTATCGTCGTAAGTCCACCTACTATTAAATAATTCCAAACCTCTTCATTTTTATGATAGATACTCCATCCCCAATTCCAAAATCTTTTAATAATATTTGGCTTATATTTAGAATAGTCATATAATTTGTTTTTTACTACAAAATAACTACTTTCAGCTAAATCTAATAATGGTTTATCATGCATCGAATCACTATACATTTCCATAATTTGAGCTTGAGGATATTTCTCTCTAAAAACTTTTACCTTCTCTTCTCCCCGACAATTAGGTTTATTAAACTTACCAGTTTTTTTATTAACATCTGAAGCAATTAAGTCTTTAACTTTTAATTTATCACAAATCGGTTTCAGAGCAAAATAAGGGGATGCGGATATTATTATATCCTTATCGTGTTTCTTGGCAAGATAGAATGATTTTATCTTATATTCATTTAATTGCCAAAACTCTTCTACATATCTATCTATATCTTCTATAGTTTGATAATATGAAAACACAAATGATTTAAGCTCTGTAATTGTAATTTTTTTTATTTTATATTGAATTAATTTTGGAACAATTTTAATTAAATGAAAAATTAGTTTCTTATTTTTTTTAAAACAAAACTTAAAAAAATCAACTGATGAGTCTCCATCATAAATTGTTCCATCAAAATCATATAAATATAGCTTCATTTTTTCACTTCCTTTTCCTTTATTTTAACAAAAAAGTAATTCAACATTTACCATAAAAAAGACAATTGTTATAAAAACTCGATTTCTTTTTTAACTCTTCTTGTAAATATTCAAGACCTAATTCTTCTGCTAAAGTTTTATTACAAGAAAATAAATTTGTTCCAAGAGCAAGTCTATCGCCCTCAATACTAGCGCCAAGAGCAACAATCGTTGTCGGATACATATCAAATGTAGTAAAAATTCTTTCTTTTTCGCAATCAGTTTTAGTCGGAGAGTTAATTATCAAATTATATATTGCCCTATCGAATTTTTTCGGCATTTCTTCATGAATGCCTTCTTTCGTCATATTTAAGTGATCTCCCACAATAATAATGGTTGTATTTTTATAAAAAGATTGTTTCTTTATCCAATTAACGAAATCGTTAACCATTTTACTTTGACAAGTAAAAACATTTTCATATTGAGTTAGATTTTGTTTAACTATACAAGTTTCATCTAAATAACCATCCATAGGATGAGTATCAACTGTCAATAAAGAAAAGTTAAATGGTTCATCATTTTTCGATATTTCTTTTAATTTTATTTTAGCATATTCGAAAAGTTTTTTATCTTCAAATCCCCACCAATTATTATTATAATCATTTTCAATATATTCAAGCTCTTTAGCTGTATCCAAATCAAATATTTCATAATTGCCGTGTTGTTCTAAATAGTCCCCTCTACCAGCGAAAATTTTACTTGACCCCATCATAAAGTAATTTTTATAACTATTTAATTGTAATATCTCACCGAGAGAAACAGCACCTTTCATAAAATTATTATAATTATTATAATCATGTACACCTATTCCTCCTATTGAGTTTAAAGGTACACCGGCAGTTTGCGCAATCATAGCGCCTATAGTAAATCCCGTTCCTTGCGTTTGATAAAATCCTCCTATTTTTTTATTCTGAGAAAAATTTATATTGCTAATTGCAAGCTTTTCTAATTCCGGAATCACAGAATCTTTTCTATAACCGCCATTTTTTTCGCTCGTTTCAGTTGATTCTAGTGATTCAACCATAATATATACTAAATTTCTTTTTTTGTCGGGAAATAAAATATTCACATTTTTAGGAGCAATATAATTTTTTTCATAAATATTATTCTTAGAAAAATTATACTTTATATTTTCATATAAATTAAAATTCTGATTTAAAGAATAAATATTAACTGTCGAAACCATTAGAATAATGTACCATCTTAAAAAATATACTATTTTATTTAAATTAATATTTATTGTATATTTAAATAATTTGATTTTAAATATTATTACTAAATTACTTAATATATAAAAGAATAATAAATACACTATAATAAATAACGCTAACCTTGAAACAATATACTGTAAAGCGACTTCCATGAAGTTTCCCCCGACCCCTTTAAGAGGAATAAATATATGAAAAATAATTTGTTCTAAATCTATAGCACCAAAATAATTTCGAACAAACATGGATAACAAACAAATTAATATTAATAAAAATATTACTATTGTGTATAAAATAAAACTACTTTTTTTCATTTTTAATTTTCAATTCTACCTTAATATTTTCTTTAATAATAATTTCAATAAGTGCTATAAATACCGATAACACTATATTCGCTATACAATATTTTATAAAAAATGATGGAGAAAAATATAAATAATAATATTCCCTAGTAATGTAAATTATTAAATTACTTATTAAATTACTTAAAATCAATATGTTTAAATAATTTAATACGCATCCTTTCAAATTATAATTATATCTATGGTTCAGAATTATAAATCCAAATATAGGAGCTATAAAAATAGCCATTATTTCCCAGTAATTCATATTAATCCCTCCGTGATTCACTTTATTATAACATATCAAAAAAAATTATTCATTATCTATGAACAATTTTATTATTTCTTCTGCTTTATAAGTCCAAGAATTATCTTCGGCGTTTTCATTTAATAACTTTTTATACTTAGTAGTATTTAATTTTTTATAATTGCTTATATAATTGTTATAATCCTCATAAGTTTTAGCAATATTTACTGATTCGTATTTACGACACTCTGGTAAATCAGATGTTATTATGAATTTTTCTAAAGCCATGTATTCGAATAGTTTAATTGGGTTTGTTGCGAGAGTTATCTCATTTATTAAAAAAGGTATCCAAGCAATATCAAAATATTTTGCATAACTAGGTAGAATTTTATAATCAACTGCACCCAAGTATTTTATATTAGGAATTTTTTCGATTTTCGATGCATCAAAAGTTGTATCATATTTTATTCCAATAAGTACAAAAGCTATATCCTTATATTCTTTGGCAAGTTTTATTATTAAATCATAATCAAACCAACTTGCTAAAGCTCCATAATATCCAATTATTGTCTTGTATTGCCCTTTTATTCCTTCCATCACTTTTATTTTATCTTGTTGTTTGAAATGTCCTATGTCAACTCCATTAGAAGATAAAATAATATTTTTTTTACCTTTTCTTTTTCCAACCATATCTTTGTAAAGTTTATCGGCACTCGTTACAACTAAGACTTCTTTATTATTAATCACGTAATTATGAATGTCTTCAACGTTTTTAGGAAGCTTATCCGTACCGGCTAATACCGGATTCAAATCATCTATATATTCATACAACATTTTAAATCCATTTTTGGTATATAAATCCACCTCTTCTTTTTTTACATCCCAACAAGTAGAATATAATTGTAAATATTTTGGAATGTTTATATTTTTTAATTTTTGGAACAATAATTTTTCAAATTTTTTTATTTCATAATTTACTAAATACAAATTATTTTTTTCTTTTTTTATAAAATCTACTTTATCAGTCATTCTTGTAACTTCGTAAAAAATCAAACACTTTTTATCAGTTAAACATTTCGCGATTTGTTGAGGTCTTTGAAATAATGGAACATTCCAACCGAAAGAGCCTCTCCAAATTAAAATTCTTTCGTAACTTTTCGAAGATAGTATGTTATCTATACATTGTGATATATTTTGCTCTTCTTTTTGAAACTTTACTCTCTTTTTTAGGTTGATTTTATTTACATAGTTTGCATTAATATATTTAATAGATTTTTTTATTGTACTAATCAATCCATCTCTTTTCATTACACTAATAAATTTGGAAATTTTATCTTTCATGAGTTCTCCTTATTTTAAATTATTAATTTTCTTCCTATAGGATATATCAGTTCTTATTATAGATTCTAAATCATGTTCCACTTTCCATCCTAAGATTTTTTCAGCCTTTTCATTTGAAGCAATTACTCTTACAGGGTCTCCTTTTCTTCTATCTATTACTTTGTAACCTACCGGATAATATTTATTAACTTCATTTATAACTTCCATTACACTATATCCATGGTTACTTCCTAAATTTAATAGAATACTTTCTTTTTTTTCCACTAAATATTTTGACCCCAATAAGTGAGCTTTTGCTAAATCAGAAGGGTGAATGTAATCTCTTTCACAAGTGCCATCTTTTGTCGGATAGTCATCTCCGTAAATAAACATTTCTTTTCTTAACCCAAGTCCTGTTTGTACGGCTACCGGTATCAAAGTAGTTAGGTTATCTTTTTTTAATCCAATATCCAACTCTTCATCTGCTCCAGCCACATTAAAATATCGAAAAATACAATAATTTATTTTTTCCGAATTGCAAACCCATTTTATTAAATTTTCGGCAGCTAATTTTGTTTCTCCATATGGAGAAATAGGGTTCACAGGCTCTTCTTCTGTGCAAATATTAGCGGTTGTCCCCCCATAAACAGCAGCAGTTGATGAAAAAACAATATTTTTTATATTAAATTTTTTCATAGTGCCAAGCATTATTCTAACCCCTTCTACATTATTTTTATAATAATGTAGCGGTTGTTCGATACTCTCATCGGGCAATAATTTTGCGGCAAAGTGCATAACAACATCAAATGGTTTAATATTGCACTCTAAATTAAAAATATTAATTAAATCCATTTCATTTGTAATATCCCCATAGTAAAATCTAGCATTTTTATTTACTAAATCGCGATATCCTGTTGATAGATTATCTATCACTACTACATCATTATTATCTTTTATTAATTCTTTAACTGCATGACTTCCGATATATCCGGCGCCTCCTATAACACAAACTTTCATTCTTGTCACTCTCCATTATAATTATATCATAAAAAAGAATTATTTTTTATAATAATTCTCTATTATTGCATCAACTATCCTTTTACTTGCTAATCCATCTCCATACGGATTAGATGCATGACTCATCTCTAGATAAGCATGTTCATCGGTTAAAAGTCTTTTA
>CAZFQF010000071.1:0-5825 GCA_964520725.1 uncultured Muribaculaceae bacterium
AATAATAATCTTCAATATATTTATTAATAACTAAATCAATTTGTTCAACCATTTGGATATCTCTTGGGTCATTAGAATCAATATTAAAAATAAAATCTTTGTAAATCTGAATTAGTTTTCGCGAAATAAAATCATCATCATAATATTCAAAATTTATTATTTTATAAAAATTTGGACAATGTTTTAATACTACTTTATTTTTCTTCATCGGCTATCCCACCTTTATCATAAATTAATTATATCATAAGCCAAAAAAAAATCCAATATTTTAAAGGATTTCTTTTCCGCATTTTTCACAAAATTTTGCGGAATCAACTTGATTCCCACAATTTTTGCAAAACTTAGTTTTACTTTTTTTATTACTTGTAGATTTAGTATCGGATTTATTAGTAGTTTCATGAGTTTTTGCATCTATAAATTCTTCAGTAATAGGACCATATCCACTTACTTCGGCTTCATTATTAAAAATAGTGTTTTTAGAAAAAGCTAAAATTGGATAAAAAATTATTGGTAATAATGTTAAACCTATTCCATAACCAATTGGCTCTTTATTTAATTTAATTGCTAAATTATAATGAGCAAAGAACAATCCCGCTAAAGATAAAATCCCTGCAATTGGAGCAAGTAATCCAAAACTTAAAATTGATCCAAAAACTGTAGCATTAATTATGAAAAAGAACCACCATTTTAAACCTGTAATTTCTACTAGTTTCCATGAACTATAAAAAGGAACAAGTGCTTCCCAACCTTCTAGACCTGCTTTTTTATAAATCTTCCATTTAGATGCAAGAATTAAAAATGCTATTAAGCCTCCAAATACTATAAAAAATAGAATAAAGCCAGCAATAAATAAAGCCATTCCCCTTCCACTGTTAAAAATATCAAAAAAATTGTAGTACATTTTTCCACCTTCTCTTATAACTATTATATTATAAGCCCTTTACTTTTACAATAAAAAAAATTAAAATTAACTTTCTTTATCTTCGCTAACTTTAATTATTTCTTTTCCTTTATAATAACCGCATTTAACACATGCTCTGTGTGGCATTATTGCTTCTCCACAGTTTTTACAAGTTACTATGCTTGGAGCCGTTTTCTTTAAATGAGTACGACGCATTCTCTTTTTTGTTTTACTAGTTCTTCTAAATGGAACTGCCATAGTATCACTCCTTCCCTATAGTTCGTTAACTACTTTCATCTTCCGTATCCAGTTGCCAGCCACTTCCCAAAACATTTTTCGGATTGACTCCTTCTTTAATAACTCGAATAGGAACTTCCAGTACAGTATTTTCCCATAAAATGTCCAATAATTCAAGAGTAAAATTACTTTTTTCTGAGTTTTCGGGTATTATTTCATTAATATATGTTTCAAAATCGTATGGAACTTCTTCTAAACTAATTGCACAAGGCAAAATAAAAGTCCCTTTTATTAAAACATTTAGCTCTATATCATCTTCTAAATTAATAAAAATACTACCATTTACTTTTAAATTACTAATCCTAATGATATCAGTGTTTTTATAATATTCCTCAGGAATAATAACCTCTTCATCAAGATTAATCTTTTTCAAACTAAATAATATTTTTAAATCTATTTTCATAAGTTACTGCATTCTATTCATTTGTTGCATTAATTGTTTAACTTGTTTTTGGCTAGGCTTTCTTCCCATACCACTCATAAGTGTTTCAATCATCTTCTCATTAATTGGTGGATTTTTCTTTAAATATTTTTGCATATAAGCTTTACAAATAAAGAATCCCGCAACAGCACCAATTACAACTCCTAACAATACCAATAATATATCTTGCACCATAATTATTCACTCCTTGCTTTTCTATTATACAATAAACTACCCCTCATTAACAAGTCTTAAATTCTTAATATTATTAAGCCAAAAATAATCTTTATTTTCAAAATCTATGACAAATAAATTAGGAATACTATATAAAATTGTAAAAAAAGTACTATTAGGTTTATTACTCTTTAAGACAAAAAAACTATTATAAATTGTTAATTTACTTACCTCATCACTATAATAATTATTATACATATGAATATTACGATATAAACTATAACCATCCATATCTTTCATTTTGCCATAAAGCAGTCTATTAATATGAATAACTTCTAGTGAAGATGTAATATTTTTATATTGATTATATAGATGTTCAAGATTATTCTTATTACTTAATTTAATACTTAAATAAGTATTATATAAATTATAAGGAATATTTTTTGTTAAATTACTATATTCATCACTCACTTTAAACATATAAAAAGTCCGCATATTATCACCCGAACTTATTATATTATTTAAATCTCGTTTTTTTTGTCGAATAAACTATTTTTTCTTAGTTGTTGTAGTTGTTTTTGCTGTAGTCGTAGTTGTTGTCGGCTTAGTTGTTTTTGTTGTAGTAGTTTTCTTTGTAGTAGTTTTTTTAGTTGTTGTTTTCTTGGTTGTTGTAGTTGGAACTTCTTCCCAAATAGCTACTACTGTTACATTACCAGTTACTTTAGTTTTAAAGTCATAGGTTTCCCCATTAACTTGCCATTCCTTAAAAGTAAAACCTTCTCTTTTAGGTTCTTCTGGGATAGTTGCTACACCGTTTTTCTCGACTTTTTGTGCTGCAACAGCACTTCCCCCATTGGCATTAAAAGTAACATTATATGTTGGTTTACTAAAGAACAATGAATAAACAAGAACTGTAACTACTATTATTGTTGTTAATATCCACATTACTTTACTTTCTTTCATACAATTATTACTCCTTTCTGTAATAATTATATCTTAAATTTAATAATTAGCCAAGAAAAAAAGACATATTTAACAAATTATTATTCTTAAATAGTCTTAAGTAATGAACAATGCTTTTCACTAACATACTCTTCTACTTCATCTAAATTTTGAGTTTTATTAAAATCTTCAGAAAAACCTATTCCAGAATATCTATTTAAAGTGATAATTATATCCTTTAATTTTCTAATCATTTCCTGATAATAATACTTACAATTACGATCAAACTCAACCTCAAAAGGAGCAAAATCAATCAATTTAACTACACTTGTAACTAAATTAGTTACAAATTGTTCCGCATGAAGATCTTGGTATAAAATCCCTTGTTTTGTTAGCTCTTTTAGTATTTTTAATATTTCTAAATAAAAATATGTTGGAAGTTGGGTTCCTATTTTTTCAGTAATTACTTTATATAAATTATAACAATCATGATAAAAAACAATTTCTTGACCTATTATAATATTTTCTACTGTAACAACTCCAGTTGGGAAGTCAGTATGTTCAATATTTTTTTGTCTTTTTTGTAATTCTGAAATAAGTTTATCATCAAAACGACGTATATATTTATAACTTCCTCGATTATTATATATTCTTAAACCAATATTTTTATTATAAGGAGCACTATATATTGTAACTCCTTCCTCTAAGCATTCATGAGGATCACGAAAGTAAGTTTCAGCTACAATCGGCCCCAATTCAGTATTAAAAAGATCCTCTGGACTCTCAAATGCAATATTTCTAATATTTTCAAAATATACTCCATCATTATTGGTATATCCATTAATTATTTTCACTAAAATCCCCCACTTTTTTAGTTTTATCTGTCTAGTATTTTTATTTAACTTTTTCTAACTTCATATTTTTTTCATTTTTTTTCTTATTTACTAATCTATAAGTGTCTTCTAAAATTACACTTTCTTCATCAGTTGGAATAACTAAAAATTTACATTCGGAATCGTGAGTAGAGATTTCCCCTTTTTGATATTTTAAAGATTTAGCTATATTATCATTCATGAACGGATTTACTTTTACTTTCATAGGATACGATACCATATTAATAATATCTTCTCTTAATTCTGGATTATTCTCTCCAATTCCACCAGTAAATATTACTGCATCAACTTCCCCGTTTAATGCAAAATAATACATAGCAAGATTGTCTCTAATAGATGCTTTATACATTTCTAAAGCAAGTAATCCATCTTTATCCCCTTTTTTTACTAAATCCATAACATCACGAAAATCATTTTTACCGCAAATTCCTAATAATCCACCTCTGGTATTTAAACTATTAGTAACTTCCTCAATTGACATATTTCTTTGTTTGCAAATATATTCATGAATTGATGGATCAATAGTCCCGCTTCTTGTTCCCATCATAACTCCAGCTGTTGGAGTAAGACCCATTGTTGTATTTAAACTTTTTCCATCTTTAATAACAGTAAAACTTACGCCATTTCCCATATGCAAAATTATTAAGTTAACATTTTTTCTTCTATAAATCACTTGCAGAAATTCAGTTATATACTTGTGGCTAGTTCCATGAAATCCATATTTACGAACCCCGTTTTCTGTATACCATTCATTAGGAACTGCATATCTATAATTTACTTCTGGTATAGTCTGATGAAATGCTGTATCAAAAACTGCAATTTGTGGAACATTTGGTAACGCCAGTTGCATATTTTCGATTCCTGTGATTTGGACTGGCTGATGTAAAGGTCCTAATTTGGATAAAAACTTTATTTTTTCTAAATCTTCATCTGTAATAATTATGGAATCATCATAAAATTCTCCTCCATGTAATACTCGGTGACCAACAGCTTTTATTTCCGATGGATCTAAGATAAATCCACTTGCTAAGAGCTCCTCTAACATTACTTTAACAGCTCCCGCATGAGTTTTCATTTCTTTAACTTCAACTCGTTTTTCTTGACCAAATTTTAAAGTATAAAAACTATCATCTTCCCCTATTTTCTCAAAATTCATATTAACTATCTCTATCATACTAGGCATATTATATAAAGATACTTTTAAAGACGAACTTCCTGCATTAATTATTAAATATTTTTCTTCCATAACTCCCCCACCTAAATCTTCGTAATATGATAACAGATTTCTTAGATTGTGTCAAACCTAAACACTAAAATCTTATCCTTCAAGCACAAACATTAAATATCTAAAAATAGCCATAAAAAAGAAGAAATAAGATAATTTCTTCTATAACTATTTAATCTTTAAAATTAAAAATATAATCTAAAATCTTAACTTCATCTCCGCGATGTGCTCCTAAAGTTTCTAAATCTTCTTCTATTCCCATTCCTTTAATTTTACGAGCAAATCTTTCAATACTTTCATCTTCATTAAATCTTGTCATCATTAACAAGTCTTCAACTTCTTTTCCTTCAATAAGCCAAATATTTCCTTCTCTAGTTATTTTATAAGGTTTAGTATTTTCAAACTTATATAAAACATGAGATTCTGGAGTTATTTCATATAATGGTTTACTTTCTGTTTCTTTAACTAAATCGTTCAAATAAATTAATAACTCTTCAAAACCTTGATTTAAAATGGCACTTATTACAAAAACTTTTAAATCAGGATATTTCTTTTTAAATATTTCTAAATTTATTGATCCTTCTGGTAAATCCATTTTATTAGCAATTACTACACTAGGTTTTTTAATTAGTTTCTCATCATATTTTTCAATTTCTTCTAAGATTAATTCATAATCTTCAACTGGATTTCTTCCCTCAGTTCCGGCCATATCTATTACATGTGCAATTACTTTAGTTCTCATCGCATGTCTTAAGAATTTATGACCAAGTCCAAGTCCTTCACTTGCTCCTTCAATAAGACCAGGTAAATCAGCAATAACAAAAGAATCATCATACACTTTGACTACTCCTAAATTCGGAGATAAGGTCGTAAAATGATAAGCAGCTATTTTAGGAGTAGCATTACTAATCATACTAAGAATTGTACTTTTTCCAACACTTGGAAGTCCTACTAAACCAACATCAGCAAGCA
>CAZFQF010000072.1:0-5792 GCA_964520725.1 uncultured Muribaculaceae bacterium
TCACGCTTGTTCCACTTACTTCGACTATCTTATACATTATAAAGCATGTGGCACTATTGCTATTACATGTGTAATATCCTAGGTAACCACTTTCATAACTTTTACTTGATTCATAATTTGTTATTGTAAATTGACCTGTTACACTATCCATTGTATACCCAGTTCCGATTAATTTATCATTATTACTTGTTAATGTTGAGACTTGATTATATGCAATTGCCTCTCTTGCGACTGTTGGTTCGGGTGATAATTTACTAAAAACAGGTGTACTCTTCTTTGATAATGTGGAGATTCCTCCTCCTTGCGCTATTATATTTTCTTTTAAACAATCTAAACAGCTCATTTCTTCGATGTTTATATAGGCTTTAAAGCTTTTGCCTTGATTTTCATTTTGATCCATTCCAGTTTCGGGAAAATATAGGTTTAATGAATAGGTATGGACTTTATCTCCATTGGTCTTAGTGAAATATCCTTTTCCTAAATATGTTACACTTCCTTTTATTTCTTCCATATTTGTGATACTTGGTATTACTTCGCCATTACTATTCGTATTGGTACTTATTAATTCATATTTGATTGCTCCATCTGTAAAGGTGTTTTCTTCGGTTATTATACTTACACTATATCCCATTTGTAATTCCGTTGTATTATTTCCTGTGACGGTAAAATTTTTCGTTGCAAAGGCTATTTCTGTTGGGTAGATATTACTGGCAGTGATTGTTGCTCCTCCATTATATGTTATATTCATTGATCCACCAGCTGCGGTTATTGTCTCCGCTGTTTCTCCTCCTGTTAATGAGGCACTAAAATATGCAAACGATCCTCCGATTGTTATTAGAAGTAACAAGACTACTGAAATTATTATTCCTATTATTTTTTTATGTTTAAGTTTCATAATTGACTCCTTATTGTAATTACAGTATAACATATCCTTTTTTAAATGTTAAGTATTTTTCAGCTTTGAATCTTTTAGATAATTTAGTCAAGTTACTTGACATAATAAATTTTACTAATGACAGAAATTATGCTATAATTTTAATGAGTTTTCGAGGAAAATTATGAAAAAAATGAATAATAAAGATTATTTGAATTTAAGTGTTTTAACAGCTTTTATATTAGGATTTGTAATCTTTTTAAGAGCTAAAGGTTATTTATTCGGGTCTGATACTGATTGGATAAGTCAGCATGTTACTATTCCTGAATATTTTAGAATGCTATTTTATGAAACTGGTAATTTAATTCCTACTTTTAATATGAATTTAGGTTTAGGACAAAATATATTTTATTTTGCTTACTATGGATTTCTTAGTCCATGGTTACTAATATCTTACTTATTTCCATTTGTTAAAATGATTAATTATATTCAAGTCATATCAATAATTAATATGGTAATTAGTACCGTTTTAATATATAGATGGATTTATAATAAAACCAGCCGCAAAGTAGCAATGTTATCGAGTATTATTTTTATTTTATCGGGTCCACTTTTATTTCACTCTCACAGGCACATTATGTTTGTGAATTATATGCCATTTTTATTAGGCAGCTTACTATCAGTAGATTTATATTTTAAAAAAAGGATTAGAATTCCTTTAATTATAAATACTTTCTTAATGATTATGACTAGTTTCTATTTTAGTGTCCCTAGTATTATTGTTATTGGTTTATATTCATTATACTTAGTATTAGAAAATAATAATAAAATAACTAAAGATAATTTTAAGCCGGTTTGGAAAATTGTTTTTTATGTCATAATTGCTATTTTACTTTCAGGAGTGATTTTACTTCCAACGGGATATGCTCTTTTTGCAGGTAGATCAGATACAAACATCGATATTAATATTTTAAAATTATTTATTCCGACTTTAGATTATAAACTTACTTTTTATTATTCTTATTCTTTAGGTCTTACTTTTATTTATGTAGTAAGCTTAGTTTATGGATTTATGAGTAAAAAGAAAGAGAATATCTTCTTAAATAGTATTCTTTTTCTATGTATTGTTATTCCGGCTTTAACTTTCTTACTTAATAACTTTATGTACATAGATGGGAAATGTTTTATTCCTTTTTTACCTTTAGCTTTAATTGTAATTAGTTGTTTTTTAGATAAATTATTTAAAAATGAAATAGATTTAAAGAAATTATTTTATTTAATGATTCCTATAATTTTAATTATGGTTTATGGAACGGTTAATTATAATTCTAGATTTTTATTATTAGCTGATATTTTTATGACTATCTTATTTATTTTATTTATTGCTAAATTTAAAAAGCCAAACTTAATTTTTATTCCTATTATTATTATAAGTTTATTATCATTTGTTCAAATTAATTTAAACGAAGTTTATGTTCCTACTAAAGAAATAAATGAAAAACAAAATACTTCCTATAAAAAGTTATTAAATGAAATTAATAATAAAGATTTTTATCGAACTTCTATTGATAATAATATCTTAAATAATGTTAATAAAATATATTCTTTAAATCAGTATTCTTCTTCAATTTATTCTTCTACTTCAAATAAAAATTATATTAATTTTAATCGAAATATTTTTAAAAACGAAATTATTAATAAAGATTATACTACAATAACTCAAACCTCTAATATTCTTTATAATATTTATACTGGGACTAAATATTTGATCACAGATAAAGATCCTTTAATAGGTTATGAACCGCTTAAAACTATTGATAAATTAACCATTTATGAAAATAATGATATTTTACCAGTTGGGTATTCAAGTTCTAAAATAATGAGTTTAAGAGAATTTAATACTTTAAGTTATCCACATAATATTGATGCTCTATTAAATTATGTAATCGTAAATAAGAGCTTAGATAATGTTTATTCTTCTAAAATAAATATTTATGATAAAGGGTTATCTCTAATTAACTATTCTAATTTAGAGTATAACCGAAAAGAAGATGGAAACTTCTATATTAATGCTCAACAAGATGCAACCATGAATATTTCTTTAAATAGTAATATTAATAATGAAATTTTAATTTTAAGTTTTAAAATGAATAAAGAAAAAGAAGGAAAAGGCTGTAGTACAGATATTACTATTAATGGAATTAATAATTCTTTATCTTGTTCAAATTGGAAATATCATAATAATAATTATGATTTTGAATATGTCCTTTCTAGTAATAAAGGGCTTGATAATTTAGAAATAGAATTTAGTAAAGGTGAATATGAAATAAGTGATATTCAGTTATTTACAATGAATTATGATGCAATTAAAAATCTTAAAAACAATATTTCTGAGTTTGTGATTGATTCCAATAAATCTAATAATAATACTCTAGTTGGAACAATTGATGCTAAAGAAGATGGTTATTTTAAATTAACTATTCCATATGAAAAAAGAGGTTTTAGTATCTATGTCGATGGAATTAAAACTTCTAAAGTTAAAATAGATGATAGTTTTTTAGGTTTTGAAATCATAAAAGGACATCATAACTTAAAAATAACTTATCAAGCTCCACTTTTACAATATGGAGTTATCATGTCTTTAGTTGGAACTTTATTTTTTATCTTAACAATAATATATCCTAGAATTAAAAAAGCTTTAGATATCTGTTTCGATAAAATAAATAATCTTTTTGAAAATGTTTTTAAAAAGATCTCGTTATTCTTAATTACTAATCGGGGATATGTTTTATTATTTTTATCAATGTTTATTTTAGATTTTAGTTTAAGAATATTTTATTATCATACTATTAAATTTTTCGGTTGTTTTAAATTAGCACCTAATTTATTTAGTATATTTTGGATCGTATTTCTTTTACTCTTTACTTACTTTTTAAATAAGAAACTAGGAAAGATATTTTATTTAGTTATTTATATTTTTTCTTTAATTATGTTTTTAGTTCATGCAATTTATTATTCTTATTTTAATTTATTTTTTGATTATAGTGTAATTGGACTTGCAGAAGAAGGAGCAACTTATTTAGATAGTATTTTACTTAATATTAAATGGTGGGTAATTGCTACGGCAATTCTTAGTGTATATTTAACTATTAAAGGATTAAGAATAATAGATTATATTGAAAAATTTAATATTGTTAAAATAATTAAGGTTTTTATTGCCTTTGTAATTATTCATTTTTTAATTCCTCTTTGTCTCGGAAATGTTAGTAAAAGTATTGAATGGGATGATTGGCGTAATCCGAGAAGTATTTATTCTTCATTTAATGATAGTAATAAAGGAATGATGATCGCCGGAATGTACGAATATAATTTAAGAAATTTTTATGTTAATTTTATTCGAAATAATGATGATTTAAGTAATGATGATGAACAGTTATTAAAAGAAACTTTTAGTCAGGCTATTCCAGCTAATATAAATAATTACACTGGTGTGTTTGCTGGTAAAAATTTAATTATAGTTCAGCTAGAAAGTATTGACGATTTCTTAGTTACTCCAAAAATAATGCCTACTACATATAAGATGATGAAGAATTCAATTAATTTTACCGATCATTATTCATTTACATCTGGTGGCGGATCAACGTTCAATTCTGAATTTATGGTTAATACTGGATATTCTTCTGCTTATAATTATAATCAAAACGCTTATTCGTTTAGTCGTAATAATTATAATTATTCTTTACCTAATTTATTTAGAAACTTAGGATATACCTCTAATGCTTACCACATGAATACTCTCGAGTATTATTCAAGAGGAGTAAATTATAAAAGTTTTGGATATGATAATTATTATGGATTAAAAGATTTACCTCAGTATGCTAAAAATACTGACTTCTGGCTAGATAGAGAACTTATTTTAAATGAAAAATTTAATAGTTCTGCCTTTAATAATTCTTTATCCTTATCTTATTTTATTACTTATTCTGCACACATGCCTTTTAAAACTTCAAAAGGAACTTGCAGTATGTTGACAGAAGAAGAAGGATTAACTGAATATGAATGTTTAAAACTTCAAGCTGGCGAAACCGATAATTTTATGACTTTATTACTAGATAATTTAGAAAAAAATAATATGCTTGATAATACTGTAATAGTCGCTTTTGCAGATCATTATGTTTATACATTAGAAGATTCATCTCTTTTAGATAAACTCAAAAAAACTGATAATAATTTAATAAATCATACTCCTTTCTTTATTTGGAGCAATGGTCAGTATAAAAAAACTATTAAAAAAGTTAATTCACAATTGGATATTTTACCAACGATTTTAAATTTATTTGGAGTTAATTATTATTCAAATTATTATTTAGGGGACGATATTTTAGATAAAGATTTTAATCCTCTTGTTTTCTTTCCTGATGCAAGCTGGTATAATGGTGAAACTTATGTTGCAAACGGGGAGTATCGAAGCGGGAAAAAAATTAGTGATGATAAAATTCACGAAATTAACTCTTTAGTTAAAAATAAAATGTCATTAAATGATGCAGTAATGAAATCAAATTATTTTAGTACTATAGATAAAAGCAATGAAATCAAAGAAAAACCAGAAAGTTGAAAAGAGTAGATATTTGTCTACTTTTTTAATTTTAAAATATATAATGTCAAAATATTATACTTTATTATTAAAATAAAATGTAGTATAATCTATAAGATAGGGAGAGTAAAATGTGAAGAATAAGAACTTTAAAAACCTCAAAAAAAAGTTAAAAAAAACTAATAAAAAATACAGATATACTTTTTATACTGCATTTTTAACATATTTAATAAGTGTTGTTTTTATTTCTAGCGGATTACTTCTTTTAAGTGGAATTGAAACTTTTATCCGTTATGTTATTATTTTTACTTTTATAATTGGTGT
>CAZFQF010000073.1:0-5764 GCA_964520725.1 uncultured Muribaculaceae bacterium
AGAAAAACTTGGTTATAAAATGCGTGAGAGTCAAACTAAGAAAAATCCTGTTACTTTAGTTTTAGGAGATAACGAAAAAGACAGTGGTAATATAACTTATCGTTTGCTTGGCTCAAACGAATCATTTACTTTAAATAAAGAAGAATTTATTAGTAAATTACTAGAAAACATTAAAAATAAAAATATAAATTATGAATTATGATTAAAAAGATAAAAGAATATCCATAATACTTGTAGGTGATGAAACTTGGAAATATACTCTACAATATTTAGAACGATATTCTTTTATTTTTTTGTAACTCTTTGTTATCGTTTAATGGGAAAAAGAGAAGTTGGCCAATTAGGAATTATTGATTTGATTGTCTCGATACTAATTGCTGAATTATGTGCAATTAGTATTGAAAATATTGAAGATTCATTATTTTTAACCGTTGTTCCAATTATAATTCTAGTAATTTTCGAAATTGGTTTTGGGTATTTATCTTTAAAATCTCGAAGTTTTAAAACCTTTATTGGCGGCAAAGCTAGTTTAATAATTAATCAAGGAGTAATTAATTATAAGGAAATGATTAAACAAAGATATACTTTAGATGATTTATTATTTAGTTTAAGACAGAAAAGTATTAAATCAATCGAAGATGTTGAATATGCTTTTTTAGAAAGCAACGGTAAATTATCTATTTTTAAATATAATGTTTTTAAAGTTGCTAGTAATTATCCACTTCCAATAATTGTTGATGGAATTATCCAAAAAGAAACCTTAAAAGACATTCGCAAGACTACTTTATGGTTAAAATTATATTTAAAAAATCAAGAGATTTTACCAGAAGATATTTTTTATGCTTTTTATAAAAAGAATAAAGTTTATATTATAAAAAAATCTGATGTGGTTGCATAGTTAATGTCTAAGAAAATGTAAACAAAAAGAAAATTTACACTTTAAGATTGTAAGGTCGAAAAATATCCTTTATTATAAATATAGGAGAGAAGTAAAGATGAGTAGAACCTTAATAAAATTATTTAAACTTATAATATCTATTATTATAATCACCTTTGCAGAAAAGTATTTTTTTGATATTCTATCTTTAATTAAAGTCGATATTAAGTCTTTAACTTTTATAGGAAAAGAAATAGCAGTTTTAATTTTATATATCTTAATTTTTATAGGAGTTTATTTTCTATATAAAAAAGAAATAAATAATGATTTTAGTAGATATAAAAGAAATATCTTTCCCAATATTTTAATGGCTATTGTATTTTTTGTAGTATTAACTTTGATTTTAGCAATCACCGATTATGTTTCAAAAACTCTTGCTACATCTTTTCATGTAAATTATATTGGAATTCCTAATGTTGATATTTTTCATAAGAAGTTAGATGTTAATTTAATATTTTATATTTTAAAATATATTTTAATAATTCCATTTACTAAGGTTATAGTTTATGTAGTTGGAATTAAAGAAATATTTTCTAGCAAGAATAAAGCTCTTTTCTTTAGTGGATTATTAGCGGCAATAATTGCTGGAATTCAAATGAGTGGTTCTTTCATTAACATTTTATTTAATGTGATTCCATATTTTATCTTATATATATTTTTGACTTATATTTACGTTAAAAATAATACTAATATTTGGTATAGTCTAATTACTTTCTGGTTATATACTTTGTTTGCTAGCATGTTACTGGCAAAAATATTATGAGGATTAAATGAAAAAAAGATTATTTGATTTAATTAAAATAGTAGTTCTATTATTAATATTTTTTAATATTGGCCCAATAATTGGGAACATTTTTACTTCAATCGGATTTAATGTTAGTAAATTTAACTATATTGATTTAGCTTATAGTGATTTATTAATTACTTTAATTATAACTCTTTTAGTCTTTGGTTTTTACGCTAAAACTTTAATCAATGATTGGAATAAATTTACAAAAGATTTAAAAAGAAATTTATTAAAATCTCTTAAACTATTTATTAGTTTATTTGGGGTTAAGATTCTAGTATCAGTAATAATAACCATAATTACTAATGTCTTAGACATCAATTTAGTTCAAAGTGAAAATCAAAATGCTCTAGAGTTACTTTTAAAAAGTGCACCAGTAATTATGTTTATTTCCGCGGCAATTTTAGGACCTTTAGTTGAGGAATCAATTTTTAGATTAGGATTTAAAAAAGTAATAAAGAATTCAAAATTATTTATTATTGTTAGTAGTTTAGTCTTTGGACTTATGCATGTTTTTCCCACAGATTTAAATTTAACGATTGCCCTTTTGCAATCAGTAGTTTATATTGCCATGGGAGCTGTTCTTGCGCACTTTTATGAAGAAGAAAATAATATATATATTGTTATAGTTGTACATGTTTTAAATAATTTGTTTGGAATACTTGCAGCTTTAATATTTATTTAGTATAATAGAAAGAAATTTTGGTGAAAAAAATGAAAAATGTGTTTGAGAATTTAATGGGATTTATTTATACTTTAAGTATGGGGGATTATTTTTTCTTCATTGGAACTCTATTATTAATAGTGTTGTTTATCTATGTTCTTTATTTAATTAAACTAAGTGAATTAGAAAATAAAGAGCTTAGTATTTTACCTGATACATTTGATATTGAAGCAGTTTCAAAAGCCATTGAAAAAGATTATAAACCTGAAGTTATTAAACTTACCTCATATGAAACCGCACAAGAAAACAATGCGATAATTAGTTATGAAGAACTTGTAAAAAATAAAAATAAATTTGGAATTGATTATGACGATGAATATGATTTTGAAATTCCAGAATTGAATGTTAAAAAAATAAATTTAACAAATGAGATAACAAAAATAGACGAACCGAAATTAGAAGTAAAATTAATGCAGTATGATAAAGAAGAAGCTTTCTTAAAAGCATTAAAGGAATTACAAGAAAATTTAAGCCATTAATGGCTTTTTTATAAGGAGTATTAGAAATGAAGATATGTGTTCTTACCTTAGGATGTAAGGTTAATACTTACGAAAGCGAAGTTATTAAAGACCTATTTCGTAAAAATAATGATGAAATTGTTGAATTAAATTTAAAACCAGATGTGGTCGTAATAAATACATGTTCAGTGACAAATCAAAGTGATGCTAAGAGCCGGAAATTAATTAGACAAGCTAAGAAAGAAAATCCGGAGGCAATTATTGTTGTTTGCGGATGTTCTTCTGAAAATCATAAAGAAGAATTGTTAGCATCTTTAGAAATTGATATTTTATTAGGAAATAAAGATAAAACAAAAATTGTCGATTATGTTAAGGAATTTAAAAATAAAGATAAAATAATAAGTAAATTCTATGATTTAACTAGTGCTGACTTTGAAGATATGGAAATATCTAATTTTGAAGGAAGAACAAGAGGCTTTGTAAAGATTCAAGATGGGTGTAATAATTTTTGTACTTATTGTATTATTCCTTATATGCGCGGAAGAATTAGAAATAAGGATTTATTTGTAGCATATGAAGAAATCAAAAGATTAGTAGATAAAGGTTATAAAGAAATAGTTTTAACCGGAATTCATACTGGAAGTTATGGAACAGGTGAGAATTACAATTTAATAACTTTAATAAAAAAGATTTCTTTACTTGAAAATTTAAAAAGAATTAGAATAAGTAGTATTGAAATAACTGAAATCGATGAAGAATTTTTAAATGAATTAAGAAATAATAATAAATTATGTGATCACTTACATATTCCTTTACAAAGTGGTTCAGATGATGTATTAAAAGCTATGAATCGTAAATATAATATGGAAAAATATTTCGAGATAATAAATAATATTCGCAAGATTCGTCCCGAAATAAATATTACAACCGATATTATTGTCGGATTTCCAACTGAAACAGATGAAAATTTTAAAGAAACCATGGAAAATGCTATAAAATTAAAATTTGGCAAAATTCATGTTTTTCCTTTTTCCAAAAGGGATGGAACAGTTGCTGCAAGTATTCAAAATATAGTTAGTGATAAAGAAAAAAAAGACCGAGTAAAAAAATTAATGCAATTATCAGATAATTTAGAAAGAGATTATTACTTACAGTTTCTAAATAAAGAAGTTGAAGTATTGATTGAAGAAAGTTATTTAGACTATAGTGTAGGTCATACTTCTAATTACATTAAAGTAATTATTAATAAACAATTAAGTCAAAATGAAGAATATCGAGGAATAATAACAATAGTTGACGAAAAAAATGTCAAAATTCAAGAATAAATTTGTATAAATTTCAGAGATAATATATAATTATGATAGGTGGTAATATAAATGAAATCAATTGAAGAATATAAAATTAATGGAAATGTCGGATCTGAACCCAAAAATGGAGAAGCAAGAGTTTATACAACACATATTAAAAATAAAGCTGGCCTTTTTGGACTAATGTCTAGTCTTTCTAATTCCTGGACTGTTAAAATAAGTTCTGCTATTATCGTGGGAGCAATAACAGCAGCGTCTTTAACTGGTTGTAGTGATTTACCGAAAGAACCAATTGTAATTGAAGAACCCGTCCAACCTGAGATAACTACGCCGATTCTGCATGAAGTTCAAACAGGAGAAAGTTTATGGAAAATTGCTGGATATTATCGTGATGAAAAAGACATTCAACAAGAAATTAACAAAATTTCATACTTTAATAAACTTAATCCAAACGGAGTACTTAATAAAGGTACAAAAATTATAATAGATGTTCCTGATGCAAATCCTGGAAAATTAGCCGTTGAAGTTGATCAAGCTATTTGGGAAATGAACGAAATTTATATTGCTTCTTCTTTTGATGTTAATCCCAATCAAGTGCACCCCGAAAACGTATATTTTTGGAGAGTAAAAGGAGAAACAGAAGAACTTTTAATGCAAGCGGCCTCAGAAAGATATACATTAGAAGAAATGCAAAGCATGCCTGATTTATATAGTGAAGAACGGATTGCTGCTCAAATAAGTAAGATATCACGGATATATGCAGAAGCTTTAAAAATAACAAAAACTGCAACAGGCAAAGAATTCTCTTTAGAAGAAGCAAAAGAAGAATATGCTAAAACACTGGAAGAAAAAAATATTGGTGTTCCAGACACTGGCGCACCAAGTAGATAGACATCTTAACATCTTAACATCTTAAGAAATTAAGATGTTTTTTTTTATTGCGAAATTTTATTAACAATGCTATAATTGATTTATAAGAATAGGAGTACAGAAGTATGAAATCCAAAAATAAAAAAGCATTAGGAATAATAAGTGCAATAGTAGTACTACTTTTGATTACAATTGGAGCATCATTTGCCTATTTTAGTGCTAGTTTAACTGGAGCTGAATATGATACAACAATAAATGTAACCGGAGGGTTAATGGGGATCAATTATGCCGGAGGAAGTAATATAACAGCAAGTGGAATATATCCAAGTGCTGAAGCAGTTGCGACTAAGAACTTTACGGTAACAGGAAATAACACAACCGGAATAAAGATGGGTTATAGTCTAAGTTTAGTAATGGATGAAAATACCTTTAGTGTAGGAGCGTTAAAATATAAATTAGCATCCACTAATACTGGAGCAAATGGAGAAGTAGTACCAGCGATAAGTGAAATGAAAGATTTATACACTGGACCGACAACTAATCTATTAGGAATCGGGTACTTTAATCAAACAAGTGGAAGTAAAGTGCACACATACAATTTAGAAATCTACTTTCCAGAGACAGGGGAGAATCAAAACGCAGATCAAAACAAGACATTTAAAGCGCATGTAGCAATATCAG
>CAZFQF010000074.1:0-5648 GCA_964520725.1 uncultured Muribaculaceae bacterium
CGTTCCTTTATCATCTTTGGGAGCAGATTTATTCATTTTTTCAAATGGATTTTGTAAATTCATTATCTTTGCTCCAATCTTAGGGATTTGATATTCTGGCAGTTCAAAAGTATCCCCATAAATTTTATTAAATCTTTCTCCTAAATCTCTGGTAATCTCAATATGTTGCCTTTGATCTGCTCCAACAGGAACAATACTAGCATCATATAACAATATATCCGCAGCCATTAAGGTGGGATAAATAAACAAGCCTAAATCTTTTTCGTTTTTTGATAATTGAGCTTTTTTCACTTTATATTGGGTCATTCTCGATAATTCTCCCACACCACATTGAAAAGATATTAAAAATCCTAAATTACAGTGTTCTAAAACATCACTTTGCATAAACAATGAAGTTTTAGCAGGATCAATTCCACAAGCCAGAAATAATGCCGTAATGTCTAAGATATTATTCCTGATTTCATTTGGTTCAATATAAGTTGTTACTCCATGGATATCCGCAATAAAAATATAAGAATTATAGTCGTTTTGTTGTTCAACAAATTTCCTCATTCCTCCTATATAGTTTGCTAATGTTAATCTTCCTGTCGGTCTTACCCCTGTTATCATAGTTTTTTTCATAATTTTCCTTCTTTCTTTTTTATTTTAAATTATCAAAAAGTACCACCGTTTACTTAATAATTTCATTTCTTCATCTCCTTAAAATATAAAAACTCTCATCCCAAACTAGGACAAGAGTTAACTTGTTATGCCACCTAAAAGTGTTTTCATATACTAACATATACGCTCATTTGATAACCGATTGAGTTTTCGGTTTTTTCTTACTTTAATTTCAGAAAAACTCTCATTAGTCCATTCAATATTTATCAGTTATGACTTTTCATCACCCAGTCATTTTCTCTAAACTTCAAAAATATTTACTAATCTAATTCATTAATTTATTTAATATCTAAGATATTAACATTCTTTCTTTATTTTGTCAAAATCAATATATTAGGTTATTAATCAATGCTTTCTTATGTATATGATAAATAACATTATTTTATGTTTTAATCTATATTATAATTCACATACTAATATTAGGTGAATAAATATGCCGAAAAATAAAAAAGCAATTAGTTTTGGGTTAGTTAATATTCCAGTTGAGTTAAACACTATAATTGTTAATAACGATACCTCATTTAATCAATTACACAAAGAATGTGGAACCAGAATTAAATATCAAAAAATATGTCCTCACTGTAAGAAAGAAGTTAAATCTTCGGAAATAATGAAAGCATATGAATATAGTATGGATGAATATGTAACTTTTACAGACGATGATTTAAAGAATATGAAACTTGACAGTGATGCTGACATAGAAATAATATCTTTTGTTGATCTTGAGGAAATCGACCCTATATATTTCGAGAAAAGCTACTATCTAACAACTAAGAAAAGTAAAGCCTTCGATTTATTAAAAGAGGCATTAAAAAAGCAAAAAAAAGTAGCATTAGCTAAAACAGTTATAAATACAAAATTTTACTATGTAATTTTAAGATTAGATGATAATATCTTAATATTAAATACTTTATATTTTAATGAAGAAATAACTATGGACAAAGAAGCAAGTAAGAATGAAAATTTTTCTAAGGCTGAAATAGATATGGCTACAAAATTAATTAAAGCTATGACTGGAAAGTTCGAACCAGAAAAATTTAAAGATGAATATCAAGATAAAATTAAAGAAGCAATCGAGTTAAAGATCCAAGGAAAGGCAATTAAAAAAACGAAAGAAAAGCCAAAGGAAAGTGTTACAAATTTGATGCAGGCTCTTAAGAAAAGTTTAAAAGAGATTTCTAAATGAACCTTTATGACAATCAAAATTTTATTCCGATGTTATTAGAAGAGACTAAAGAACCATTCAATGACCCAGAATATATATATGAATTAAAATTTGATGGTATTAGAACTCTTATTTTTGCTGAGCCAAAAAAGATTATAATAAGAAACAAAAGAAATGAAATTATAAATAATAGATACCCAGAACTTTTAAATATTAAAAATATTGTGAAAAAAAAAGTTATTTTTGATGGAGAAATAGTAACAATGCTTGACGGTAAACCTAATTTTGAGAAACTAAAAGAAAGAGCTTTATTAAAAAACGAAATAAAAATCGCCTTCCATGCTAAAAACAATCCTGTTGTTTTCATTGCTTATGATATTTTATACGAAAACAAAAATTTAACTGAATTAACTTTAACGGAACGAAAAAAAATATTGGAAAAATATAATAATACCGATAATTTTATTAAATCAGTAGTTTTTGATACGGACGGAAAAGACTTATATAAAATTATAGTTAAAGAAGGCCTTGAGGGAATAGTAGCAAAAAAAAAGAATAGTAAATATTTCATAAATAAAAGATCCAAAGACTGGTTTAAAATCAAAAATCTTAAAGAAGAAGATTTATATATCTGTGGTTATAAAGATGATAATAATGTTATGGCAAGTTTATTATTAGCAAGAAAGAAAAAAGATATATTAGAGTTTGTAGGAACAGTAAATATTGGAAAAAGAAATCCAGAATTCCTTTTAATCAAAAAAATGCCTATCGACAAGAAACCATTAGTGGTTAAAGATGATTATATTAATATAATCCCTAATCTAGAGTGTACAGTATACTTTTTGGAAAAAACAAAAAATGACAAAATGCGACAACCCTATTATAAAAGTTTAAGGTATTAAGAAAGCAAGTGATAATAATGTTCATAATTAAATACAAAAAAAAGAATTGCTGACTTTTCCAAAACCATAATTCGCATAAATAAATTTAATATTGGCTTTTTCACTGGCTATATAATCGCCTATTGTATCGCCTACATATATTGCGAAATTAATATTATTTCTTTTCATAATGCTTAATATATTTTCTGATTTAGGCATATTAGTATTACCAGCACTTTCAAAATCTTTAATATATTTACTTAATCTATGATAATTTAAAAATATTTCAACATATCCTGCTTGACAATTACTAACAATAAATAGTTGATACTTTTCTACTAATATTTTTAATGTATTCTCGAGCTCTGAATAATAACCCACCATTTTTATTTAAAATACTTAATTCTTTATCTTCGCGTTGTTTCATAAGTCTTATTTTTCATCTTAGATAAATTAAAAAACATCTGTTCCATTATCTCATTATTGGTTTTTCCGAGTAATTGTTTAATTGTTTTACTTGTTACATGAATTGGGATATTATTACATTTAAATACTTCATTCCAAGCATTTGATATATGTTTAGTAGAATCCCATAATGTACCATCTAAATCAAATATAATTCCTATCATTTTAAAAATCACTTCCTTATTACATATAATATTATATCACTTTTATTTAATCATTTTTTCATAAGTAATTCTAAATTTAATGAAACATGATATAATAGTAAAAACTAGAAAGGAGTCTTATTATGGAAATAAGAGACTTATATGATGAAAACAAAAAATTAACAAATCAGACAATTGAAAAAGGAAAACTGATCCCCGAAGGATTTCATTATTTAACAGTAGTTGTATGGATACAAAACTCAAAAAATGAACTTTTATTACAAGTTAATAAGAAATATAATATGTGGACTACCACAGGTGGGCATCCAACATCTGGTCAAACTAGTTTAAAAGGAATTGTTACCGAAATAAAAGAAGAATTAGGAATTGATGTTGAAGAAAATAATTTAAAATTATTTAAAACTATAAAAACTAAAGATGATTTTGTTGATATATATTATTTGAAAATGGATGTTGAGTTAGAGAACATCAATACTCAAGAAGAAGAAGTAGGAAGTATTAAATGGGCAAGTATTGAAGAAATAAACACCATGATTAAAAACGATATGTTTTTACCACCACATATAGAATTTTTTAACTATCTTCTTGAATATTTAAGCCATGAAGATTAAATCATAATAAAAATCATACAAGTTGAATGTATGATTTTTCCTTAATATATGGTGCCCACACCCTTAGTCGAAAAGAGATTTGACCCTTACCATGGGTCTGTAATAACCATTATACTATGTGGGCAAATAGAAAGTTTAATGGCTTTATTCGCCGAATTAGTTAAGGGATATAACAGACCCATGGTAAGGGTCAATCAACTGTTTGAGTCAGTTATTCGGCACCAGTTTTAAATCACAATAAAATTAATCTTTTATTGTGATTTAATATTTTATTATTGTTGATACAGAGAACCCAAGAAATTTGTATTATTATGTAATAGGTAACTCATTCAACAAATCTTTTGCACTATATCTTATTTTAGAACATTCTTCTAATATTTGTTTCGCTAATTTTTTGACTTTAATATTTTTGGTATTGCAATATAAATCAAATGAGATGCGAGCAAAGATATCATAATTTGACCAACCATTATAGCCAGTTGCTTCACCATAACTTTTTAATATAGAAGAAATAATTTGTTCTTGATAAATATCTTCAAACTTACTAAATAAAATACCTATATTAAAAAGTTTGTAATTAACTATAAATTGGCTAAGGGTATCGTTCTGACACAAATCAATCATAAATGACTGAACTTGAATATTATAAACATTATTGTTAATATCGTTTATTATTTTTTTTGTTACTTCTTCATTGTTACTAGTTTTTAATATATATTCTATATCAGTAATTATTTCAGTTGGATTGGCATATCTGGTTTTTCTATCTCTAGCGATGCATTTATCAATAACAAGTTTTAATTGTTGGCTGTAATTTCCAACATAATTTTTTGTGAAAATATAATCAATAATTTTTCCAATTGAATAAATATCACTTAAATTGTCTAATTTTGTAAAATCAGCTAGTCCGACAGGGTCTACAAATATGTGATTATTCTTTACTGTATATGAAGATTTTAAACTTCTTTCCAAAGATAAATCCTTACTTAAACCAAAGTCTGATAGAACAAAATCATTATTAATTTTTAAAACATTGCCCAAATGTAAATCTCTATGTATTATTAAATTATTATGAGCAGTTTCCATTCCTTTTAAAATATCCATAATTATTTTTAATATATTATCAAAAGACAATGAAATATTATTACTTAAATAATCAGCTAGGTTCATATCAGCTTGTTCCATAAGATAATAGTTTTCTTCGGCATCATATTCATATACATTTAGTATTTGTGGATAATCAGCTAATTTTTTCATGTTTTCATATTCGTATTTTAATCTTTTTATTTGTTGTTCATCTTTTTTATATATTTGTTTTAATTCTTTTCGCAAAACACCTTCTTTTTCTTTATAAATATTGCAGTATGAGCCACTATCATAAATATTATCGTAATTTAAAACTATTGAACCACTAGATTGGTCAACTTTTATATTATTTCTTTTTAAAAAATTTAAAGTTGCCGTTACCATTTTAATATTTTTTTCTGAATTGGCAGTTGAACAGTTTAATATGTTTAATATGTTTTGAATAATATCTAGTTTTTGGTAGTCATTCACATTTTCATATTGTTCCATTAAACTTGGAGTTTCTGAATACTCTAATTTGCCATTAGCCAAAAAATAATCTTCTATAGATAAGTAGTCTATAGATAGTACTGAATTATAAAAATAGTAATCTAATTCAAGTCCGTAATAGTTCCAG
>CAZFQF010000075.1:0-2276 GCA_964520725.1 uncultured Muribaculaceae bacterium
TAAAGAATTTCTTTCTAAAATCTTATCGATATTACCAGCATATTTTATAATTTCCTCAGTTAATTCTTCTAACTCTTTGGTTATTGTTTTAACTCTTACAGTTGCTAGCACCCTTTCTGTTGCTTCTTTTTGTTCCACACTATCAAATAATATGTCTTTTTCCATTTTTATCCTCTTTCCTATTCTAAAGTACCAGCTTTACCAGTAACTACAATACTTAAATGTATTTTACTCCCTAAGGCTTCGTTAGGTAAATTATAAATTGTTGCATCTGCAACCCAAAGTCTTAAATTATATAATCTGGCCTGCCCAGCTTCTAAAGTGTACTCAAATATTTTTCCATTGGTTTTATTTCCTAAAAGATTAGCTCCTGTATCATTTAAATCATATCTTATATAATTATGGTTTAATAATGTTTCGCCTTGGTATTCCTCATTATTTTCTAAATTTATTGAAAAGGTATAAGGAACAGTCCCTGTATTTTGAATTGTAAATGAATAAACATTATTTGTTTGCTGATAAGCGGTTTCATCCAACATTGGAGTTAACCCCGCAATATTAATCGCAGCTCCTCCAAGATAAGTTATTTGTAAATCTCCTACTGATAAAATTTGATCATTAGTATCATTTTTGACATCTAAAAATAAGGCATAAGATGAACCAATTATTGTTAATACCAAGAGGAATACTGTTACCACTGAGATAAGTAAACGCTTTTTTAACTGATTTTTTATATACATGCAATCCACCCTAACTATCTTCTTCTTAATTCTATCATTAATTGACCTAATAAAGCAACATTTTATTTGCTTTTTAACATATTATTTGGTACAATCTATATTGTATTTAAGGAAGGAGCGAGTAAAAGTGCCTAATATTAAGAGTTCTAAGAAAACTGTTGGAACAGATAAAATCAAAACTAGCAGCAATACTATTTATACTTCTAGAGTTAAAAATTCTATTAAGAAAATAGAAAAAGCAGTTAAAGCTAAAGATAAAACAAACGCTGATGCCGAATTAAAGATTGCAATTGCTAACATTGATAAATGTGCTAGCAAAGGATTAATGAAACAAAACACTTGCGACCGTCAAAAAGCAAGATTAAATAAAAAAGTAAAAGAAATGTAAGTAACCATTTCTTTTTTTGATAGCTTTTGTTATTATAATAATAAGGTGAGACAAATGAAAAAGCTTATATCCTTATTACTAGTAATTTTAATTTTATCCGTTTTAGCGTTTAATATTGATTATCTTACTGATAAATTAGCAAGTTATTTAAAACATGAACCAAAAGTTATTATTAATAAATCTAATAATTTTTATCGAAACTCAGGTTATGCTTATGTGCAAGAAAGTAAAGACTTTGTTCCTTACAGTAAACAAGATTTAAAAAATATTTTTTACTCAGTATTAAATAGAGGATATCGAAACTTTACTTTCTACTGCCCTTCTGAATATTCTGAGTGTCTTAATGATATAAATGCAATTAGTACTAATACTGAAATTCTTACTCATATTAATAATTTCGTTTCTCCTTTTAATAATTTTAAAGATATTAAAGTTATTTATGATGAGGCCGGAGAAGTAACTATTGAAGTTAATAAGTCTTATAATGAAAACTTAGTTAATCAAATAAGTGTGCAAATAGATTTAATTATTTCAAAAATAATTACTGACGATATGGAAATAGCAGACCAAATTCTAGCTGTTCATGATTATATTATTAATAATACTAAGTATGATGTTGATCGAATTAATAATATTATTAAATATAATTCAAATATTGCGGCGGGACCTTTATTAGAAGGATACGGAATTTGTGGGGGATACGCTGATGCAATGGCTTTGTTTTTAAATAAATGGAATGTTCCAAATTTCAAAGTTGCATCTTCTAGTCATGTGTGGAATGCTCTTCTAATTAATGGTCAGTGGCTACATTTAGATTTAACTTGGGATGATCCCGTAAATGAAAATAACGATCGAGATTCTCTAATTCATAAATTTTATTTAATTGATACTAAAACTTTAGAAGGTTATCAAATATCTGATCACGATTTTGATAAAGCTATTTATCAAGAATTGGCCAATTAATAATCTGATGCTCTTTATTATATTCATAAAGAGTTTTTATTACGCTTAATACTGGTGTTGATATTAACATGCCAATAATTCCAAAAAAATAACCAAAAACAATGACGCTTATTAAAATAAGAATTGGATTTACTTTTAATGACTTACTCATAGCGAAAGCGCCTTGACCAATAGATACAACAGAT
>CAZFQF010000075.1:2286-5645 GCA_964520725.1 uncultured Muribaculaceae bacterium
AAGAACTCTCTATTACTTGTAAAATAATTACGATTAATAGAACCACTATTCCCAGTTTAGCGCTTACACTAAATGCTACTAGCGCTGAAGGAATACCCCCAATATAAGGTCCAATAAAAGGAATGATATTTGTCAAAGAAATTATAACTGCAAAGAGAAAAGCATATGGAAGATTAGCAAAATAAAAACTAACAATACAAAGAATAAATAAAATTATCGTATCAATGATAGTTCCTCTTACAAAAGATTTTAAGTTGATGCTTAATTCATAAATTAATTTATGGGGAACTTTTTTAGCAAAAAAATTACTGATACTTTTATGGTTGATTAAGAAATAATAACTAATAAATACTGAATAAAAAATATTTAATAAAATATCTTTGATGTGAATTGTATAATCATTCATAACTGCTAAAACTTTTGTTCCAATAATATTTAAATCAATATTTTCTAAAATAAGTGGATCTAAATTTTTATAAGTCTTGACTATCACAGGAATTAAATTTTTAATTTCGTGAATAATAATTGGAATTGTAAAATAACAAATCAGACCAACAATTCCAACAATTAAAATATAACTAATTACAACTGAAACCCATTCTTTAAAGTATTTATTAAAAAATAACATTACTGGTTTAATTAACCATGCAACTGCATACCCAAAAAAAATAGGTGAAATGAGAGTTATTAATGTATAACAAAAATTTAATATTTTAAATTCTTTTATTATATAAATAAAAATTAAAATATTAATTAAAATCAAAAAAATATTTATTAATCGCTTATTTTTTAAATATTTCATATTAATAGTTTTTCCTTAAAGTAATTCTTTATACAAAAAAACACTTAAGTTAAGTGTTTTTTATTTTAAAATGCTTATTTAATTGTGTTAGCAATATCATCAATCGCATTATTTACATGTTTTTTAACTTGGTATTTATTTTTACCGATAGATTCTAATCCCATGTATGCTCCAACCCCTGCTGCAGCACCTACGGCAAGCATTAACATGTTTCCTAGTGTTTTCATCTGCTCAACTCCTCAGTAATAGTTTAACCTGATCTTTTAATATTATTCAAGATTTTTAATTTTAAAGTTGTTTTTCGAATAACACTATAATTGTTATGAACTGCTTTTTTAAAAGCTTCATGACTTCCAATTAAAATCAAACTTTTTTTAGCCCTAGAAATTCCAGTATAAAGTAGTTTATTGTAAAGCATCCTTGAATAGTTTAAACTTATCGGCATAATAACATGAGGAAATTCACTTCCCTGACTTTTATGAATACTTATTGCATAAGCATGCGTAATTGTGTTTAAGGCATCTTTCTTATAAGAGACAATATTGCCTTCATAATCAATAACTAAAACTGCATTTTTGGCCTCTAAATTTATTTCAATTATGTATCCGATATCGCCATTAGAAATATTAGAATCAATATCATTGACTAAATTAAGAATTTTATCCCCTTCTCGGTAGATAACACCTCCGTAATTTATTTCTGATTTATTTTTAGCTTCAGGATTAAAAAAGTCTTGTAATAAAAGATTGAGATTGTCAATGCCGTTTTCACCTTTATACATTGGAGCTAAAACTTGAATATTTGTTTCATCTAAGTTTTTTTGACAACTTTTTTCTAAAATTTGATTTAAAACACTCTTGATATCATAATTAGATGTCTCAATAAAGTTATAATCATCTTTCTTTTCTAAAATATTACTGATAATATTAGTTTCCTTAATTTCTTTAGCAAGAATTGGAATAAAAGAATTTTCACTTTGACGATAAATACTATTTAATCTAGTATGAGAAATAACCTCACTATTAATCATATCATTTAAAATAAGTCCGGGACCTACGCTTGGGAGTTGATATTCATCTCCAACAAAGACAATTTGGGTATTTAAATCTATTCCTTTAAATAAAGAAGATAATAAATGATTATCAATCATTGAGGTTTCATCAACAATAATTAAATCATAATGGACTTTATTAAATTCATTAATATTAAAAGTATTGCTTTCCTTATCCCATTTTAAAAAACGATGAATTGTACTTGCCCCAAGTTTAGTGGTTTCACTCATTCTTTTAGCCGCTCGACCAGTTGGAGCTAATAATAAAATATAATTAGGTAAGACTTCAAAATTTAATTTGTGAATTTTACTATATATATTAATAATTCCGTTAATTATTGTTGTTTTTCCGGTTCCTGGTCCGCCAGTTATAATGGATATATTATTAGATAAAGCTGTTTTTATCGCTAAAGCTTGATCCTCATTATATTTAATTTCTAGATTTGTTTCTGCATCAGATAAATATTTTTCAAACTCACTTATTTTTATTTTTTTCTTAGCAACTAGTTTAGATATAGCCTCAGCATTATTTAGTTCATCTAAATAATCATCAATTAGATAATAATCTTCATTATCAATAATAATTCTTTGATTTAGATATAAATTATTTAAATGATCATTAATATTTACCGTAATCTTGAAAGCATTGGCTAAGTACGTAACAATTTCCACTTTATCTAAATAAGTATCTCCATTACTAAAACTTAAATATTTCATAGTCTCTAAAATACATGCTTCCACTCTTCGATTATCTTCTGAATCATTATTTGTTAAAAATATTTGATCTAACTTTTTAAAATCAATTAAATCTCTTAATAAATAAACATTATCATTAACAATCGAACTAATACTCTCTCCATAAATATTTATTAAATTCATAGTCTCTTTAATCGAAAAGCCTAAGCTCTTCAAATAAAAAATCTCATCATCAACCTCATAATATTTGATAATTGAATTATATATCTGGGTAGCTTTTTTTTCAGTTATACTTGAAACTAACAATAAATTATCTTTATTTTCTTTTATTTTAGCTAAAGCATCATTTCCAAATTTTTCAAATATTTTTTCTGCAGTTTTAATTCCGCATCCTTTAACAAAAGAACTAGTTAAAAAATCTAAAATTGTCTCTCTTCCTTCTGGCTCTTTTTTTTCATATTCTGATACTTGAAACTGATAACCATAACGATTATGAAAAGTATACTTACCTTGGAACACATAGGTATCATCTTTATTAAGTTCAGCAAAATAACCTGTAAAAGTGATTGTTTTGTTTATTTCAATTTCTTCATCATCTGATTCTGTAACTCGAAAAAGTCCGATTTTATAACCGGAATCAGACTCGAAAATAAATGATTTAAACTTACCTTTAATATAACTCATATTAACTATTTTATCATATAAAAAAAAGCATGTCATGCTTTTTTCTTAGATTAACACGGCTTTTAGCTTTCTATCAAACTACCTTATATGGATTCGATACACTGCCATCTCCAGTAATCTTCGTAC
>CAZFQF010000076.1:0-5643 GCA_964520725.1 uncultured Muribaculaceae bacterium
GGATCATCTAAGAGTGAGAGTATTGTTGATGAGGCTTTAGGAGATGTCTTTGCTAAACATAATTCAAGAATTATCTTAGCAACTTTTGCATCTAATATTTACAGGATCAAACATATTATTGAAACATGCCGAAAAAATAACCGTAAGATAATTACTTTTGGTCGTAGTATGGAAACAGCTAAAGAAATTGCTATTAAAAATAATTTAATTGTTGATAATTCGATTTTTATCGAACCAAGTGAAACTAAAGATTTAAAGAAAAATGAAATATGTATCTTATGTACAGGTTCTCAAGGTGAACCTTTAGCAGCATTAACAAGAATTGCCAACGGCAGTCATCGACAAATCGAATTGTTACCCGATGATATAGTGGTCTTTTCATCAAGTCCGATTCCTGGCAATAAAGCTAGTATTAATAGAATTATTAATAAACTTTATTTAAGAGGAGTCAAAGTTTACACTAATACTGAATTATCAGATATCCATACATCAGGGCATGCTAACCAAGAAGAACTAAAATTGATGCTAAGATTAATAAAACCTCAATATTTTATGCCAGTTCATGGTGAACACAGAATGCTAAAGGCTCATGGAGATTTAGCTATTGATTGTGATGTTCCCAAAGAAAATATTTTTATTTGTAAAAATGGAGATGTTTTAGAGCTTACTAACGGGATTGTCCGTTTTGGAAAAAGAGTTCAAGCTGGAGATATTTATGTTGATGGATCAAGAGTTGGAGATATTGGATCAATTGTTATAAAAGATCGTAAATTGATGAGCCAAGATGGAATTTTAGTTGCTTTTATTAATATTAATACTAGTACTAGGGAATTATTAATCAAACCTAATATTACAACCAGAGGATTTATTTTAGTTAATGAAAATACGGAATTAATAAATAAAATTGAAGAAAAGGTTACGCAAATTGTAACTAATACTATTAAAAATTCATATAACTATCTAGATTTAAAAAATCAAATTATTTTAGAACTTAATCCTTTTATAAATAACTTAACTGGTAGAAGACCAATTATTTTACCAGTTATTATGGAAATAAAAGAGAAAGTTTAACTAGAAAAAGACCTTACGGTCTTTTTTCATTTTATTTAAAAATAATCTTAGATGTCTTTACAGAATATATTATTTACTATATCCTGTTACGTTTATACTAGTAAAATAATTATCATTTTTATTATACTGTTTGTTCCATTTGTTGTTGCTTGCTCTCTAGAATTTGTACTTGTTAGTTTATATTTTAAAAGCACTATTACTAAATGTCTTTTCATATATTATTAAGCTTATATTATATCCCATTTTTAAACCTGTTGTATTATTTACGCCGGTTATATTCCTGCTGCGGTTATTGTTTCAGCTGTTTCTGCTCCGATTGTGATTAGAAGTAAAATTATTACCGCACTTATTATGCTGATTATTTTTTAGTCTTGAGTTTGGACTTCATAATCTTTATTCCTTTATTTATTATTTTTAATATCATATATATTTTACTGTTAAGAATTTTTATTTATTTAAATTATTTAATTGATTTTTAAATAACCTTTTTCACTAAAAAAAGATGTTTAAAAACATCTTTCACTGATAACTTTTTATTCAATTAAAGATTTAATTTTTTCTTTATATTCAGCAATTTGATTTTTTAGGTTATTTTTTTCTTCTGATAGAACACTATTTTTTTCTTCTAAATCAAATATTCTTGAATTTAAATCATTAATTTGATCATTTAAATCAGAGATCTGCCTTTGATAATTATCATAATTACTTTCATTTTCAGAAATTTTCTTATAATAATCAGTTTCATTAACTTTTATTTTATTGATATTTTGGGCATTTCCATAAACCCTAACTTTAAAATCAAAAAGTAAATTAATATTATACATTTTTCTTTCCGATAAAGCTTTTAAAATAAAATCTATAACTTTTAAACTTGTTCCTTCTAAATAAACATTATCTATATGATATTCATTATCATAATGAGATAAAATAAAACTATTAAAATCTTTGTAATATTCCATTTCAACTACGATTTTATTTTTTAAATCTTCTTTAATAATATATTCCAAATTATAATAATTTTCAAAATACATATCATTTTTAAAATCTATTTCTTTAGTTTCTATTATCTTTTTATAATCGGCTGGTAAAGAATTAAAATATTTTGTATTATGAGCATCTAAAACTAAAGCTCCAGCTCCAATCCCTAAACCACACAAACTTATTAAAAATACAATTAACATTTTCCGATAATTATTTTTTCGATTAAAAATAATATTAAAAACAAAATAGATTATTAAAATATTGATAATAATACTAAATATTACAATTATTGGAATACTAAAATATAAGACTCCTTTAAATAATAAATAGATATCTATTACTAGCGCTGCTACTAATCCAATTAATAAAAATATAAACGGGAAAATAAAGCAAACTAAGCCAAATTTAACAAAAAGCATCACTAAAAATCCAATCGATTTAAAAAATTCATAATTATGTTCTTTTGGTTCTTTTATTATTCTTTCTTCTTTAATTTCAGTTATAATCTCTTTTACTTCTTCAGGCTTTTTTTTATAATCTTTAGTTTTAGTTATAAATTCATATTTATCTAGAAAACCAATTTTAAAAATATATACAAACAATAATATTGAAATTAAAAAGTATGTTGTATCTAAAAAGAAATTAAAAATTATTGATACTCTTTCGGAGGTAAGGTTATCCCCTCCTAAAGATATAAATAAATTATATAAAGATTCTTTAAAAATATTTAATGGCACTTTAACTAAAAACAAAAATAAAATAATTATAAATACTGAACCCCCACATATAAATAGTTCTTTAAAACTCATATTAGTAATCATTTTATAAGTTCGACTAACATAATCTAAAATACTATCCATAATATTATTAAATCCAGTTTTTTTATCTAAATTAATTTCTTTAATATTATCATTTGTTAGTTCATCGAGTGTACAGTTAAAGATTTTACAGAGTGAAATTAATTTATCCATTTCGGGATATGTTTGACCACTTTCCCATTTTGAGACAGATTGTCTTGTTACATCCAATAAGTCCGCTAGTTCCTCTTGAGAATATTTATTCTCTTTTCTGAGTTTTTGTAATTTTTCATTAAAACTCATATTTATCACTTCCTTGAGATAATATTACTATGTAACCTCGGTTGCATTCTACCAAATTTTAGTTGTTTTTTGTAGATTCTCGGTTGCATTTACTTATTATTAGCTAATTTATAGCTTTTTAAGGTGTTTTTTAAAAGCATTGCAATCGTCATTGGTCCAATTCCATTAGGAACAGGAGTTATTAGAGAAACCAGCTTTATAACATTATCAAAATCAACATCTCCAGATATTTTATTTTCAAATTTATTGATACCTACATCAATAACGATGACATTTTTTTTGACCATATCTTTTTTTATAAACTGTTTTTTTCCAATTGCAACTATTAAAATATCAGCTTGCTTAGTATATTTTTTTAAATTATTAGTTTTTGAATGACAAATACTTACTGTTGCATCTTCATTAAGTAACATATGAATCAAAGGTTTACCAACTAAGATAGAACGCCCAACTATCACGACATGTTTTCCTTTTAATTCAATATTATACTTTTTAAGTAAATAAATAATTCCAGTTGGAGTACAAGGAGTAAGATTTTCTTCGCCATTAAATAGTTTACCCAAGTTAATATCAGTTAATCCATCGACATCCTTATTAAAATCTACTTTATTTAAGATTTTTTTAGTATTTAAGTTTTTTGGTAAAGGTAGCTGAACAATTATTCCATTTACTAAAGAATTGTTATTAAGTTGTTCTATTTCTTTTGTTAATTCTGATTCCAAAATATCTTCAGAGAATTTTAAATGTTCAAAATTCATTCCCACATACTTACAAGCTAAACCTTTATTTTTTATATAGATATTACTAGCATCATTATCACCAACTTGAATAACTACTAATTTAGGTTTAACTTCTAATTTTTCTACTTCTTTTTTAATTTCTTCTTTAATATCATTGCTAATTATTTTTCCATTTATTAATTTATCCATATTATATTTTATTAAAGAATATTATTAATATATCTTTATTACCTTTCTCTTAATTTTAAAATGATTTATATCTTCTTTATCGGATGTCTAATAACGGTCTTTAATTTACTTTGTTCCGATTTTCTCGGATCACTTAAATAAATTTCATGATGAAACCTAGAATCAGTAATATCAATATTATAACCATTTTCTTTGGCATAATTATTCATAAGCTCAACTGTTTTAGGTTCATCATCATAAGCACCTAGATGCATACATTGAACGCATAATCCTTCTTCATAAGTAAAAAATTCTACCTTTGAAAAATCTTTTTTCTTTTTTTTAGTAGCCTCATTAACTGCCCAGTTAAAATCGTTTTTAGTTACAAAATCAGGAAGTCTTATTATCGATATAAAATTAAATTCTTCCTTTTTATGATAATCTATCCCTTTAATGCCATTTTGCCACCAAAAACCTTCTAACGGCGGAACTACATAATCAAAATATCCTTTAATCTTATAATCATTTTTATAACTCATTTTTATCGTAAAAGCTATATTATATAATAATTCTATTGATTTTTTATATTCGCCATTTTCAGCATTAGGATTCCCTTTTCCTCTTACTGCAAGATAATTCATTCTAGGAATATGGGCTATACTAGGTTTATTCTGAGGCATATAAAATTCCTTATACTCTTTTTTATAATCAAAACTCATCTAGTTTTCCTCCCTCATTTTTATAATTAAAACTCATCAAGCAGTCTATCTATTTCTATCAATTCATCATAAAATATCCATCTAGCAGGTCCCTCACCAAAATTATAAACCTTAGCATACACTTTCAGATAATCGTAATCAGCATATCCGATTATTGTGGCAGTTAAAACATCATCCCAATCCACTAACTTTTGTTGCGAATTAGTATCTATAGCATCTAATTTTACTGCAACATAACAATCTTTAGGAATATTATCGAACTGATCTGTGTTAACTAACAATCTTTTATGTATGCTACGAAATCCAGTTTTAATATCAACAGAGCGACCAGTACAAGTCATGAAATCAAAGGAGTCCACATTTTCTTGGCCCTCATAAATATCCAACATCCCATCAACATTTACATTTTTATTGTTTTCATGCAAAAACTTTACAAAAGCCATTTCGCCAAGTTTACCCATATAAGTTCTCTGGATTTCTATCTTATGTTGCAAACTTATATCCCTAGAATTATGGACCTCTATCGGTAATAATCTAGAATATTGATTATCAGTAAGAATGATTTTTTTGGCAAAATCTAACGCCTCACTTCTCATTCTTTCATCAATAGAAACAGTGTAGCGAGTGACTTTATTATCACGTCTTTCAATAAATTCTTTCATTAAATCCTCTTCCTTCTAAGTAAAAAAAAATAATTATTTAATACATTGGAACAAAAACTGCAATTCCCTAAAACGTCAAATAACCTTATTTTCTACACTTTCAAGTTTTCGCTTCTTCGCCTTGACATTAGCACTACGGACTCCATATGGCACGAGTTGAATGAATGAATGTCATATCGGTATTTTTAGTACCTGCTCGTTC
>CAZFQF010000077.1:0-5597 GCA_964520725.1 uncultured Muribaculaceae bacterium
CCGATTTTAATATGATTATTAGTTAAATTATTTAAGGCTCTAAGTTCAGGGACTGTTAAATTATATTTTTTAGCTATTGAATTTAGAGTCTCACCTGGCTGAACTGTATGAGTAGTATTATCTGCTTGTTTTGCATATAAACGATTAGCAGATAATTCATTTAAATTAGACCCAAAGATTGTCATATCTAAAACACTTGAATTTTTATAATTGGTTGAATTATTATTAAACATTATACTTCCCATTAAAAGCCCACCCACAATTAAAACTATTTTTCCTTTTTTAAAAGGAATATTTTTCCTTTTAATATAATCGGAAACATTTTTTTTGAAATTATAATTTTTAGATGATTTATCTGAGAAGGATTTACTAAATTCATATTTATCATCAAAATATAAATATAAAATATCTTTTCCATTTTCTTTAATTAATTTATATTTATAGATCATTTATTATCACCAGTATTAGTGTTGAACACAAATACTAATAAATACATTAAATCTTAATATTAATAATCTTTTCTTGGAGATTGACAAATTCGGGCTTTAAATATAAAATGAAGTTAATAAATAAGTAAAATGAGGTGAACATATGAATATTAAATTTCTAGGACACGGGAATATTTTGAGTTCCAATAATAATAGTTCTTTTTTAATCAATGAATTTATCTTGGTTGGGATGCCACCAGGAACTTTAAAGGAACTAAATAAAAACTCAGTTGATTTAGATAAAATAAAAATTATTATTTTAACTTCTTTAGAAGGTGAACAGATTTTTGATTTGCCATTTTTAATTTTTAATGAGGTAAATAGAGAAAGAAAAGAGCCGTTAATTATTATTGGCCCTAAAGAAACTAGGAAAAGACTAAGTAAATTAATTAAATTAGCTTTTAATATTAGCAGTATAAAAATGTTTAATAAACTTAAAATAACTTTTATAGATGCTTTAATTGTTCAAAACAAAGAGATTAGTGAAAATACTTATTTAAGTTTTATAAAACTTAATAATTCAAATTTTCCCGATTCATATGGCTTTATTTTAGAATGTAGTGGTAAACAATTAGGTTTTATTGGAAATACTAGCTTAACTCCTGGGGTAACTTATATTCTTAAAAAAATAAAATATTGTTTAATATCAATATCTAACAGAGAAGAAGATTTAAGCTTGGAAGATCTTATAAGTTTAGCAAAAGAATATCCAATTAAATACCTGCCATTTAATTATCCTGATAATATTGAAAAAAAATTATATTCAATATCTAACGTTAGAATCATAAAGACCCAAGAACAATTCCATATTTAGAATTGTTTTTTTTTAATAAATATGATAATATTTAAAAAGAATAGGAAGGTAGTTTTATGAAAAATATAAAATATATTATTTTACTATTGATTGTACTCGTTCCGATAAAGGTAAATGCTTTAATAAGCTTAGATTGTCCATGGCAATCTAAACCTGGTCAAGAGATAATTTGTAGTATTAAATCAGATTATAATGTTTCTTCGTTTGAAACATCATTAAATCTAGATCCAAAAGTTAATTATTCTGGAGCTAATGAGGGGACAGGATTTGAGAATAAAACGAGTGGAAGAGATTTTTATTATACTTCTAGTGAAGGGGGAACAAATATTTCTTCGTTTAAAATTTTTGTTCCATATGCAATCACGGCAAATACTTCATTTACAATCGTTTTAAGTAATATAAAATATATATTTTCATCAGGAAGTGCTTTAAAAACTCAAGCTGATTTAAAAGCAACAGTTCAAGTAAATGTAGAAACTACTACTAAAGTTACTACAACTAAAGAGAAAACTACAACTACTGCCGGAAGTTCTAAGACATTCACTATTACTTTAAATCCTAATAATGGAACAAGTAAAACTTCAACTGTGACATGTACTGCTACAGGAAGTAGTTGTAAAATTAATTTATCAAGTGTTACTAAACCTACAAAGACCGGCTTTACTTTTGCTGGATGGGGAAATCAGGCAACTTGTACTGATGGTAATACTTCATCTTATGATGCTGATAAAAATACTACTTTATATGCTTGCTGGAAGAGTGACTCTGGAGAAAATACTACGACAACTGCCCCTGTTAATACAGGAACAAAGCTACTTTTAAAAACTTTGACAGTTGAAGGGCAAGAATTAGAATTTAGTAAATTTAAGTATGATTATGAATTAACAGTTTTATTTGAAATAGAAAGTCTAGTGATAGCTGCTGAACCAGCTAAAGAGGATGTTAAAGTAGAAATAGATGATGCCTCAGCTTTAGCTTTAGGAGATAATAATCTTGCAATCAAATTATCAGATAACGAAGGAAATTTAACTACTTATGTTATAAAAGTTAAAAGATTAAATGAAGGCGAGACAATTAGACAAATATCTTCTGATGCAACTTTGAAAAGTTTAACTTTAGGAGAATATAATATTAATTTTGTTCCGACAGTTACTGATTATAATTTAGAAGTAAAATCAGAAACAACAGCCTTAAATATTACTCCTGTTGTAAATGAGGAACACGCTGCTTTTACAATTGAAGGAAATGAGAATCTGGCAACAGGATCAACTGTAAAAATAACAGTTACTGCGGAAGATGGAGTAACAACAAATACATACAATATTCATATTGAAGTAAATAAAGGAATTAAAGATTATTTAAAATATATTATTTTAGGAAGTATTTTATTATTAGCTATTATTGTTTTAGTTATTTCTAACTTATCTCGAAAAAAGAAAACTAATAATACTAATAAAACTGTTACAACAAAGGCTCCTGCTAAGAAAGTTCCCACGGCAACTCCTACTTCAGTTAAAGTAGCGCCTCCTAAAGTTCCAGAACCGAAAAATAGTATCGAAGTTTTAGATTTATAAAAGCATTAGTGAATTTAATGCTTTTTTAGTGTATAATTTTGTTTAAGAGGTAAATATGAAAGAAGAAATATATGGTTTTTTAGATTATATCTTATTAGAACGTAAATATTCTGATTATACAGAAGTTAATTATGAGATCGATTTATTTAAATACAACGAATATTTAAAGGCTCAAAAGAAGAATTATTTAAAAGTTAAATATATTGATATTAGTGAGTATATAATTTTCTTGAAAAAAAGTAATTATAAAAGTACCACAATAAATAGAAATATTAGTACTCTTAGAAGTTTTTATAAATATTTAGAAGTTAATAATAGAATTTCAAGTAATCCTTTTAATTTAATTAAAGGAGTAAAAAAAGAAAAAAAATTACCTAATTATTTTAAATATCAAGAATTTGAAACGATGTTAAATACTTTAAATGAAGATAGTACTTTAAATGTTCGTAATCGTTTAATTTTAGAGTTATTATTAGCAACTGGAGTAAGAGTAGGAGAATTAGTAAATATTAAGCTTAGTGATATTAATATCAAGGAAAGAGAAATAAAAGTTCTGGGTAAAGGTAAAAAGAGCAGAATTGTTTATTTTGGGAGTTATGCACAAAAAGCTTTAAATAGTTATTTAAATGATTCTCGTCCTAAATTACTTAATAATAAGTCATCAGAATATTTATTGTTAAATAATTTAGGTGGGAATCTAACTGATCGAGGGGTTAGATTAATAATTGATAACATTTTTAAAGCATCAGCAATAACTTCAAAAGTATCTCCTCATACTTTTAGACATACATTTGCAACTATCATGTTAAATGAAGGATGTAATATCAAAAGCGTTCAAGAATTACTAGGGCATGTTAGTTTAGATACAACCAGTATTTATACTCATTTAACTAATGAGGAAATTAGAAGAGTATATTTAAAATCTCATCCGCGAGCTAGAGATAATGTCAAATAATTATCAAATTTCATTAGTTAAACAATAATTTCTTTTTAATGTGATAAAATAGTTGTGGTGAATAAGATGAATGATAAAAAAACAGCTAAAAATTTAGGAATAATTCTTTGTGTAATTTTAGGAATTATTTTTTTGATTTTAATTTCCTATTTTACATCAGAATTTTTAAAAGTTAAAGATCCAAAAATAAAATATACTAGTTCTACAACTACTAAGAATGTTTTAATAGATGAAGGTTATCAAGAATTAGACTTAGAAGAGAAAAAAAATTTTAATAATGAATTTTCGAATAATACAATGTTGATAGCTTTTAATAATGCTTTTGATAATAATTATAATTTAATGAATATCAATCTTTTAGAAACAGAAACAAGTAAATTTAAATATCTTTATACTTATATTAAATTAAATAACTTGGAAGAAGAGATAAATTTTGATATTATTAATAAGTACAGCAATAATTTATTTTTAACAAATCTTTATTCAGAAAACTTTTCTAATTACTTAGTGGATAATTATTATAGTTATGAAATAAAATATATGGATATAGATTACTGTTTAAAAGTAAATAAAAAGAAAGAGAATAGTCTTTTTATCGATATGGTAGAAAGAAGTGAAGAAATTTGTGATATAAATATTATTGATTATGATTCATCGCTTATCAGGCATCAGATAAGATTAGGATATCAAATAATTAATAATGATTATATATATAATTCATTTGTAGTTGTTAAATAAAGGAAAGGTGGCAAAAAATGACAAAATATGTATATCTATTTAAAGAAGGAAATAGAGATATGCGTAATCTTTTAGGTGGAAAAGGTGCGAATTTAGCAGAAATGACTGGTATTGGTCTTCCTGTACCTCAAGGATTTACGGTAACAACTGAAGCCTGCACAGCTTATTACGATAATAATAAGGAAATTAGTGAAGGGATAATTGCTGAGATATTCGAGGCAATTAAAAAATTAGAAGAAATTACAGGAAAGGAATTTGGGAATCCAAAGAATCCTCTTTTAGTAAGTGTTCGAAGTGGTTCTAGAGCAAGTATGCCAGGAATGATGGATACAGTTCTAAATTTAGGGATTAATGATGCAGTTACAGAAGGATTAGCTGAGCTAACCGATAATCCCAGATTCGCCTATGATTCATATCGCCGTTTTATTCAAATGTTTGCTGATGTGGTAATGGGATATCCTAAAGCTTCTTTTGAAAGATTCTTTGATAATATTAAAGAAGAAAAAGGTGCGAAATTCGATAATGATTTAACTGCTGATGATATGAGAGAAGTAGTTGAAAAATATAAAGAAAATTATTTGAAAATTGCAGGAGCTAGTTTTCCAGAAGAACCTAAAGAACAATTAATTGAAGCTGTTAAAGCAGTATTTAGAAGTTGGAATAATGAAAGAGCGATTAGTTATCGAAGATTAAATAATATTCCTTACTCATGGGGAACAGCAGTTAATGTTCAAGAAATGGTTTATGGTAATATGGGTGATACTTCTGGAAGTGGTGTAGCATTTACAAGAAATCCTGCAACTGGAGAAAAAATTCTTTATGGAGAATATTTAATGAACTGTCAAGGTGAAGATGTTGTTGCCGGAATTAGAACTCCCCAGCCAATTAGTTCACTAGAAAAACAAATGCCAGACTGTTATAAAGAATTGGTAGAAATATATCATAATCTAGAAAAACATTACAAAGATATGCAAGATATGGAGTTTACTATTGAAGAAGGTAAATTATATATCCTTCAAACAAGAAAT
>CAZFQF010000078.1:0-5405 GCA_964520725.1 uncultured Muribaculaceae bacterium
TGTTAAAGCTCCTAAGTCTTGGGCAATTTCAGCAATAACTGGTGCAGCACCTGTTCCAGTTCCGCCACCCATTCCACAAGTAACAAAGACCATATCCGCACCTTTTAGTGTTTCTTTAATTTCTTCTTTGCTTTCTAATGCAGCTTCTCTTCCAACTTCTGGGTTTGCACCAGCGCCAAGTCCACCAGTCATCGATTCACCAATTTGTAATTTATTACTAGCTTTAGATGAATTGAGTACTTGTAAATCCGTATTGGCAACAATGAAATCGACGCCTTTAACTCCTGATTCAATCATACGATTAACGGCATTACATCCTCCGCCACCTACACCAATTACTTTTATTTTAGCTATTTGATCCATTTCTAATCCAAACATACCTTTAATCTCTCCTTAATTATCAAAAAAATATCCAAATACTTTTCCCAGTATCGAGTCGCCAGAAACAGATATTTTTGCCTCACTATTACACATTGATTCACTATCTGTTTCACTAACTGTTGAATATTCTCTATGTCTCAAACTTAATTTATCTTTAAAATATTTTAACATTCCGATGCTTGTGTTATATTTATTATCTCTAGCTCCTAAATTATGAATCATTCCAATTTGAGCCGATTCTCCAAAAATACTCGCCAGAGCGATATTAAAATCTTTTAATTCCGTTAAGCCTCCCGTTATAATTATATAACTTATTTCCTTTTTTGTTAAGTGGTTAATTGAATTTTTTATTAATTTAAGGATTTCTGTGATCCTACTAGCAACAATTTCAGATAATTCATACTGATTTATAATCAATTCTTCGTTTTCTTTATTAACAATTTTTACCGTTTCTTTAGGATTTGCTCTTCTTAAACTTGCTAAAGCTAAACTTTCTTTTAAAAACTTTGAGTCTCTTCTTTTTAATTTATAAACATAGGAGATATCTTTATCAATATTTATTCCCCCAATAGGTAAAACATCGTTATTAACATATATTCCCTTACTGAAGACACTTAATTGAGTTCGGCTATTACCAATATTGACAATAATTCCTGTCTTAATCTTTAAAAAATCATTTTTAAAATTAAAGTAATCAACAAGGCCAGTAGAGGTGATATCTATTACTTCAATTCCACATTTTTCTAAGATTCCAATTAAATCATAAACTTCTTTTTTTGGAGCAGTTATTAAAACTGTTTTTACGGTAATAGTTTTACCTTTTTTATTAAAAGGTTCCATTGTTTCAATATCTCCAACTCTAAAGAAAATAGGCATTGCACTGATTAATTCATCATTAATATTTATTTTATTATAAGCACTACTTTGCATAACTTTTAAAATATCTTTGCTAGTAACACGTAAATCTTCATTATTTATTGTGTTTACTGCATCACTAATAACAAAACTATTACTTGTAGTAGGAATATTAGCAATTAATTTTTTAATTTTAAATCCGAGTTTTTCAGAGGATTTATCTAAAATACTTTTCACAGATTTTATTAATTCATTTTCATCAACAATGTTATAATCTTTAAACCCTTTAGTAGGTTCTTCTAAAGCACATAGAATATTAAAGTCACTCGCTAAAAACTCACCAATTACTAGTTTAATGGTGTCAGTTCCAATATCGATGCTCCCAATTATTTCTCTCATAATATACCCTCTTATTTTTATAAATAAATTATACTATATCTGAGGCTTTATTTCAAATATAAACAACTGAAGTAATAATTTATTTAAAAAAATAGCAATTTTTTTGCTATTTTAAAGATTAAATTAGTTTCTTAATTTGTTTTTTCTTCTTCTTAGGTTCTTCTTTCATTCCTTCTTTTATACCTTTAGCAATATCTTTTCCAACTTTTCCAATCGTAGGAGCCATTTTTTCCATCTCTTCTTGAGCAACTGACATCACTGATTGGTAAAAACTAAAATCATAAATATTATCACGATTATAATTAAAAACTTTTTCCCCTTATAATAAATACGCACTATTTACAATATATCAACAAAGCAAAATGTAAACTAAGCGCAACAATTATTTATTTTACATTATATATTTACAAGAAAAATTGATAATAATAATATTAATGTTATAATATAAAAAAGGTGGTACCGTTATGAAAACTAGTCTTTTAATTATCTTAAATAAATTAATTACTTTAACGTGTAAAATATTTAAACGAAATGGGAGTGTTTTTCCTGCTAGTTTAGTTTTACCAATTGATCCTAATATTTTAACTAAAATTAAATATCCAAAGTATGTTATCGGGATAACTGGTAGCTCAGGTAAAGGCTCAACTACTAGTTTAGTTGCTCACATTTTAAAAAATACTGGTTATAAAGTAGTTTGGAATGATTCGGGAAGTAATCTTTTAAATGGAAATGCGACTTTAATATTAAATAATTCAAGCATTTTTACTCATAAATTAAAAGCGGATGTATTATTATTAGAAATGGATGAATCTTTTATTAAAGATACTTTTAAAAAAAGTACTTTAACTCATTTAGCTATTACTAATATTACTAGGGATCAACCAGCTCGAAATGTATCACCAGAAATTATTTTTAATAAAATTATTGATTCAATTGATAATCAAACTAACCTAATATTAAATGCTGATGATGCAATGGTCAATCGCTTTAATTTAAAGCATCAAGGGAAAGTCACAACTTATGGAATCGATAAAACCAAATATAGTTTTTTAAAACCAATTAGTAATTGTCTAGATGCAGCTTATTGCCCAGTTTGTCACAATAAATTAAAATATAATTATTACCATTATGGCCACTTAGGAGATTATTCTTGTTTAAAATGTGATTATAAACGAAAAGTGGATTACTTAGCTAATGATGTGGATTTAGAAAAATCTGAAATGTTAATTGAAGACTTAAGAGTACATTTAAATAAAAATGTTTTCTTTGCTGCTTATTACACTTTAGCTGCTTATGTTATATGTAAGGAGATAGGTTTAGAAAAAGATGATATTTTGAGAGCTTTAAATGTTAATATTATTAGCTCGAAAAGAATGCAAAGTTTAAAATTTGATAACCGTGATATTATAATGATCGAATCTAAAAATGAAAATAATTTAAGTTATTTACAAAGTCTTAAATATATTAATCAGTATCAAGATAATAAAACTATTATTTTAGGTTTCGATAATGTTTCTCGAAGATATAAATATAATGATTTATCTTGGTTATATGATGTGGATTTTAGTGTCTTAGACATGAATAAAATTGATCGAATATTTTGTATTGGACGTTTCAGATTTGATGTTGCGGCAAGATTAATTAATTCAGGTCTTGATGAAGATAAAATTATTTTAGTAGAAAATATTAATAATATCGCTACTCTACTCAGAGAAAATAGTATAGGAAAAATATTTACGATGGTTTGTTTTGATATGACCGATATTTTACAGAAAATTTTTACAGGACTAGAAAATGGTGAAAATTATGAAAATTAAAATAGCCCATTTATATTATGACTTATTAAATATTTATGGAGAACAAGGAAATATTTTAGCTTTAACTAGAGCTTTTAAAAAACAAGGTTATAAATGTGATGTAGATCTATTATCTTTAGGAGATAATAAAGATTTAAAAAAATATGATTTAATTTATATTGGTTCCGGAAGTAAGGAAAATTTAATTCTTGCCATGGAAGACTTAAGAAAAGATATTAAAGATATAAAAGCAGCTATAAAAAAAGATATTTATTTTATTTCAACAGGTAATTCTCATGAATTATTTGGGAAATTTTTTGAAGTGAATAATGCTAAGTATGAAGCTTTAAATATTTTTGATTATTATGCTAAACAAAATCCAACGAGAATTATAGGAGATTCTTTAATGGAATTTTCTAATCTTGCTCCAATAGTCGGATTTCAAAATCGGGGATGTGTAATCCAGTGTGATGAAAATCATTTATTTAGCATTATAAATGGTTATGCGGATAATTATAAATCTTCTTATGAAGGATACAGAGAAAATAATTTTTGGGGAACATATTTAATTGGACCTTTATTAATTCGAAATCCTCATTTATGTGATTACATAGTTAAAGATATCTTAACTAAAAAGAAAAAAAACTATCAGGAAATTACTGATACTTATGAATATAAAGCTTATCATGAATATATGAAAAACTTTTATAACTAAAATTATAAAAGTTTTTTTTATTATAATAAAAAAAGCAAGGATATTTCCTCGCTTTTAAACGCATTCTACATAGCAATCGCTTAAACATCTAATTGCACAGCAGCAAGACAAATTCATAGTAAAGAAACTATTAGTTGCAACCCATGGTAAATTATTGCAGCAGCTTGCATCTGGATTAGGTGCTAGTACTCTAAAAGTACAGCAATTTCCTTCTAATTTTTCAACTCTAAAGACTGATGAACAAGATTCACAATCAATCATACCAGTTGGATTTGAGCAAGTTTCTACATAGTCTTTGCAAATTGGCATACTAAATGGTACACCATTCCCGCAGCAAGTAAACAGTTGAACTGGTCTTGTATTACATACCAAACAACTACTTCCTCCACCTAATGTTGGTCTATCACATGAATCTGTACATTGTCCTGGACATGCATTTTGTTGTAAAATGTTTATAACATTTAGTATTTCCGAAATGCAGTTCCCAGTCTCACGATTATCATTATTATTACACATATATTTCACCCTTTCATATATACTCAATATATTTTATGTCTAACATCAAAAATAGTGATTTTATTTTAATGAGTTTTAGTGTATAATATTATTGGTGATAAATATATGTGGTGGCAATACTTAATAATTTTTTTTGTTTTAACAATTATATCTTTAGTTATTTTAAAGCTGAATAAAAAGAACTTTACTTTTGAAATTAATAAATTAGTTCAATATTTAGGTGGCAAAGATAATATTTTAGATACGGAAATAAATCTATCAAGATTTAAAGTAACCTTAAAAGATGTATCTTTAGCTGATAAAGATGCTATTCAAAGATTAGGTGCTAAAGGGATCGTTGAAATTGATAATCAATTGAAAATAATCTTTGGACCAAATGCTAGAACATTAAAAAAATACATAAGTGAAATGAAGTAACTAAGTATAAAAACATTAAAAATGATGATATTAAATCATCGTTTTTTTGCTTTCTATAAAAATAATTTAACTAACTACTTTATAAGGATTTACACTCGTCCCTAATCCAGTTATTCGTGTCGTAGATTTAAGTGTTACTGCGGGGCGCAATTCGCCATCCAAGTCGTAGTTGCTGGAAAAGCCATCCCAACGCACGAAGAACACCTGCAAGTTACTTCCATTGAAGTAACCCGGAGAGGCAGACCACCACTTATCGCCACTTGTATTTTTATATAAATAATAATCTTCATTAGTAGCCCCATATACTCCCCCAGCATATGCAATTT
>CAZFQF010000079.1:0-5328 GCA_964520725.1 uncultured Muribaculaceae bacterium
AAATTCAGGTATGGGTAAATGTATTATTTTAAAAGAAAGTAATCAATCAAAATATTGTCTTATTTATGCACTAACATCCAAACAATTTATTGTTGTGAGTGATTTAAACAAGGAAACAGGCAATTGGATTCATGGTTGCTATTTTGGAAGCAATTTAAATGGAGCTTTGGAGCAATATGATTCTAGGGTAAAAACAAATGATATTACAATTAGTAAAGAATCTTTTAAAAGTTATTTGGAATTACAAAAATCAGGTGTTATTAATATGAACGACATAATAAGTGCTTGCGAGATTACAGGTCTTGATAAAAAAACATATATAAATATTATTAATAATTATTCCCTTTTAAAAGAGACATATCAAGATGCTTATAATGAAATTTTTGATAGAAATATTGATATATAGGAGGGATTAAAATAAGCGATAATACTAACAATTTATTTTTAATAATTATAGGTTCAGTCATTATATCGACTTTTTTTTTAATAATTAATTCTACTAATGGAGATGTGACAAATGGAGTTTTCAATAGATTCGGAAGTATGTTTTCTAAAGAACTAGAAAGTAAAGAAAATTCGACAATTGACCTTACTCAATATATCCCAAGTGGATGGGAAGTTATGGATATTGTTATGGTAGATGGAATTGTTTATATAACAGGCAATCCTATCCAATTTACTACAGGTGGATGTCAATATGATACAAGAATGATAAATACAAATGATTTCGAGGTACATGTAATAAAATCTAAGGTTACATTTAAAAATTCATCAACTAATGAAATTATTTTTGATCACGTTTTACCTTTTGATAGAATTTTGAAAAAAAACCAAATGATTGTTTCATTTACATCTACACCAAAACCTGTGTGCAAAACAAATCATTATGTTGAATTTATACCGTTTAACTAAAGTAAATAGGAGGTATGATTTTTGATAAAAGAAAAAATCAAAAAAGTGACAGAATTGAGTTATAAATACTATATTACCAAAGATAATAAAGAACAAACTAAAATTGATGATGAACTAAATAATATACTCCAAGATTTAAAGAAACAAGCTATTGAGAGTTTCGAAAGTGAAAGTGATTTAAAAAGATTTTTAGACAATGTAATTTTTTTTAATAATTATTCTTATAATAATCAAATATTAATTTGGTTACAAAAACCAAAATCTAATTATGTAGCATCATTGAAAACTTTCTCTAAAATGGGATATAGAGTAAATAAAGATGAGGTTGGTATAAAAATACTAATTCCATCTTTTTTAAAATTTGTGAAGATTATTGATAGTGAAAACGCTTTTACTATTAAGCCACTATATACACTAACTCAAAGCGAATTAAAAAAATATAAAGATAAAAATGATAATAGTGTAATATTTTATGCTGAAAAAGTAACTAATTTTAGAATTGGAAGTGTCTTTGATGCTAGTCAAACTAATATGCCTATTAATGAAATTTGCAATAAATTAAATCCAATTTTAGAGGATGATCGATCAGAGGGAATAGAAGATATTTTTATAAAAGCAATATATCGTGATGGTTTTAAGGTTAAATATGAAGACAGCATTAATGGTGGTGCTAAAGGCTATTGTGATTTTGAGAATAATTTAATTGTTGTAAGAAAAAATATGGGTAATTTAATGAGGCTTAAAGTTGTAATTCATGAATATGCCCATGCACTAGCCCATAATCATTTAAAAGATAATAATCAAGATTATAGAGAACATCGAAATAAATATGAAAGTGAAGCAGAAAGCATTGCGTATGTTGTATCAAAATATTTAGGTCTTGATGCTAGAGAATATTCAACAATGTATCTTTATTCGTGGAGCAAGAATAAAGATTTTAAAGAAATTGATGATTCGTTAAATACTATCGTAAACTATAGTAAAAGGATCATAAAAAATTTTGAGTTAATGTATGAGAAGGATCAAGAACTTTATTTTAGTAATATTAGAGTTTAGGATTATGTATAAATTTGTCGTGTGAAATATTGAGGGAGGGGTGTTAAATATTAAAAAATGGACAAACTAACATATTTGAAAAAAACGTTCATATAGTTAATCGAGGTGGCGAATATGAACGAATTTAAAATAAACCTATTTTTTAAAGAAAACGAAATAACTTTTCAATCATTGATGAATGATATATTTTTACAATATATATCAAATAAATTGGAAGAGACCTTGTAAAAATGAGAGATATATTGTATCATATGAACGACAATGAATATTTTGTTATTGCGAAGATAGGAGGAAAAATTGAGCATCGCTATAGCAGATAGATATTCAAAGATAAATTCATTTGTTTACAAGGTTGGAAATTATATTCGTTTGTCACGAGAAGATTTAAAAGTAGGTGAAAGTGAAAGTATAAGTAACCAAAGGACTTTTTTAAAAAATTGGGTAAAAGAGCAAGGATATGAATTAGTTGATACTTATGTAGACGATGGTTTTTCAGGAACAAACTTTGAAAGACCCGCATTCCAAAGGATGCTTGAAGATATAGAGTCTGGTAAAATCAATATGGTTGTAACTAAAGATTTATCTAGACTTGGTAGAGATTATATTGAAACAGGTAATTTTCTTGAAAGATATTTTCCTGAGAATAAAATAAGATATGTTGCTGTTACTGATGGCATTGATACTGCAGTTGATTCATCCAACAATGATATGGCACCCTTTAAAGCAGTTTACAATGACATGTATGCTAAAGATATATCAAAAAAAATTAGAACAGCACTCCGAACAAAACAAAAAGAAGGTTTGTGGGTAGGTGGCTGTCCACCACTTGGGTATATGCAAGATCCTAATGATAAAAATCATTTGGTGCCAGATCCTGAAGAAGATTTTATAATAAAAAAAATATTTAGTCTCGCACTTCAAGGTAAAACTAATTTTCAAATTAGAACAATTCTTACAGAAGAACAAGTGCCAACAAGAGCAATGATAAAAGGAAGTAGAAATAATAGAATTTCTCATGCTACTTCATCAAAAGATGGTATTTGGTCAACTAAAACAGTGAAATGCATTTTACAAAATCAATTATATACAGGTGATATGGTACAAAATAGAAGAAGTAAAGTTAGTTATAAAATAAAAAAGACAGTATGGAATGATGAAAAAGATTGGATAATAGTAGAAAATACTCATGAACCATTAGTATCAAAAGAAGATTTCGATATTGTACAAAAAATGCTACCTAAAAATTCTATGAGACCAACAAAAAAAGTATATAGATTGCTCGACGGATTGTTATATTGCTATGAATGTAATCATAAAATAGGAATTTGTGCACCAAGAAAATCAGATGGTAGAACGTATATTGTATGTAATTATTATAGAATGAATTCAAAATATAATGTATGTACTTCTCACGGATTTAATTATGATTATTTAGAAGAAGCTATCATGTCAGTAATCAAAAAAATAGCACTTAATCATTTAGAAAAAATACAATTAGAAAATCAAATGAATAAAATTAAATTTAAAAGTCCGATTGAAACAATGAAAAATAATTTAGAATTATTAGAAAAAAAATATAATAAAAATATTCAAAATCTTGATAAAATGTATCTTGATAAAATTGAAAATAAAATAACTGAAGAAATGTATAATAGGGTTTATGAAAAAATAAATATTGAACTAAAGGATTTAGAAGAAGAAATTAAAAATACAAAAAAAAGTATTAATGAATCTAATGAAAACAGTCCTGATATTAAATCAATTTGTGAAAAAATTTTAGAAGAATTTATTTCAATGAAAAATCCAACACGAGATATGATGTTAAAATTAATTGATAAAATTTATATTCATAAAGATAAAGAAATAGATATATACTTCAACTTTAAAGAGTTGAATTTATTATAACCCTTTCGTCATCCTTTTAGACTACAATCAGAAGGGCTTCCAATGATGGTTGCACTAGTTTTATCAACTAATATGAAAAAAATGCTTAAAAATAATGTTTTAGTCAGAAAATTAGTGGGAATTGAAACAGCAGGATCACTTAATATTCTTTTAACTGATAAAACAGGAACTCTTACTAAAGGAGCCTTATCTGTAGTTGGAGTCTGTGATTATGAAGGAACAAACTATAATAATGAAGTTGAGTTAATGAAATATCCTCAATATTTAAACATTGTGTCTAAAGCGATTAATATTAACAACTCCTCTGTTATTACTGATGGTAAAGTAATAGGAGGAAATACAACAGATCAAGCTTTAAAAAAATTTATTACTAATTATGAAAAAGAGGATATCATATCAGTTCAAAGTTTTGACAGTACTTTAAAATATTCAAGCGTTACAACTAAAAATAATTTTTATATTAAAGGAGCTAGCGAAGTTATTTTACCTAACTGTAAATATTATTTAGATAAACATGGAGAAAAAAAGCTCTTGAGTAATCAAGAACAAATTTTAAAACAGATTAGTAAATATACACAAAAAGGAATGAGAGTTTTAACTATCGCTTATAATCCTTCCAATATATCTAGTAATTATATATTTATTGGGATTGTATTAATTCGTGATGAAATTCGCCCCGAAGCTTTTGAAGGAATTGAATTAATCCAAAATGCAGGTATTGAAGTTATTATGATAACAGGAGATGCATTAGATACTGCATTAGTCGTAGGAAGAGAATTAAAAATTCTAAAACCAAACAGTATCAGTTTAACAAGTGAAGAATTTCAAAATTTTACTGATGAAGAAGTAAAAGAATTATTTCCTAAACTAAAAGTAATTGCTAGAGCAAAGCCAACGGATAAAAGTAGATTAGTAAGAATTGCTCAAGATTTAAATTTAGTAGTTGGAATGACAGGAGATGGAGTAAATGATGCTCCAGCATTAAAAAAAGCTGATGTAGGATTTGCAATGGGAAGCGGAACAGAAGTAGCTAAAGAAGCTAGTGATATAGTAATTTTAGATAATAATATTAAGTCAATTAGTATTGCAATTCTGTTTGGACGAACTATCTTCAAAAATATTCGTAAATTTATTATTTTTCAATTAACAGTTAATATATCTGCTTTAACTTTATCAATAATTGGTCCTTTTATTGGAATCAGTACTCCGGTTACAGTTATGCAAATGCTATGGATAAATATGATTATGGATACTTTAGCAGGACTTGCTTTTGCTTATGAAAGTCCAGCACTTGAATTTATGAAAGAAAAACCCAAACCAAAAAACGAACCAATAATTAATAAATACATGTATGGTGAAATTCTAATAACAGGAGTTTATTCTGCACTTTTATGTTTACTATTCTTAAAATTACCTCTTATTAAAAATATAATTCGTTATGACATAAATAATAAA
>CAZFQF010000080.1:0-5220 GCA_964520725.1 uncultured Muribaculaceae bacterium
GCTTAAGTTATTATTATTAATTATAGTAGCAATATCATCACCTTCACGAATTGTATAATGATCTTGTTCATCTAAAGTCCCAAATAATAAATATTTACTAATATCATCGCTACTCGTAAAAACTTGAGAATCTACACTAATTAAATTTTCTTTAATCGTTATATCTTCTTCCCAATAAATTGATTCGATATTAGAACCTATATCTACTATCTCTGGTTGGTTCTCATTAACAAAAAGTTCATAATCCTCCGAACCTACGAAAGCCTTAATAATACTCTTAAACGCTGTTTCAAAATCAGCTTTTTTTAAAATATTTAACTGTAAAGATTCTTTAGGAATTACCTCTTTTTCATTTGCCTCAGATTTATCAGGATATTTTATCGTAACGGTATAACCACTAATTGTAAAAGGATCTTTATCTTGAATTTCATTATAAATTTCATCTGCTGTTTTAATTTTATCAGTATAAGTATATTCTTCTTCAATCTTTAATCCACTTGGTGGATAAACTTTATCAACTTTATATTTATTTTTAATTTGTTCTTGCTTTTGATCAATTAAATCATATAACTCTTTAGAAGATTTAATTAAACCCATACTTTTCCCATTTAAATAAACTTTATATACTTTATTTGGGATTCCTTCTCCCTTAACATCGACTCCAACAAAAAACACAAATAGACCTATTAATAAGGTCAATAATATTCCCAGAATATTATGATTTTTCATTTTCATCACCTACTTTTCTTCTTCTTTTTTAAAGTTTCTAAAATTACTCATTGCCCCTTCAAATAGTAATTCAATAGTCCCTGTACTCCCACTACGATGTTTTCCAATTATCAACTCAGTAAGTGAAACATTAGTTTTATCGGCTGGCTTATTATAATAATCATCTCGGTATAAAAACGCAACAATATCCGCATCTTGTTCAATTGATCCGGATTCACGTAAATCACTCATAATTGGACGTTTATTTTCTCTTTGTTCAACGCCACGTGATAACTGTGCTAAAGCAACTACTGGAATTTTTAATTCTACAGCCATCGTTTTTAATGATCTAGATATTTCTGAAACTTCTTGTTGACGATTTCCTGCATATCTAGCTCCACCTTCAATTAACTGTAAATAATCAATTACCACCATTGCCAAACCTTTACCACTAATCGCAAGTCTACGACATTTAGCCCGGATTTCGGAAACAGTCATCCCTGATGCATCTTCAATATAAATATCTGTATCTCCTAGTTGACTCATTGCTTCATTGACTTTTTTCCAGTCATTATGTTCCAATCTTCCTGTTTTAAGCTTATTCATCTCAATATTCCCGATCGAACTTATCATTCTCATCGCTAACTGCTCAGCGCTCATCTCCATATTGAAAATCGCTACTGGTTTTTTACTATTCATTGCCGCATTAACAGCCAAGTTTACTCCAAAAGCGGTTTTTCCCATCGCTGGTCTAGCAGCGATAATAATTAATTCATTTTCATGAAAGCCACTAGTTAATTTATCTAAATCATAAAATCCGGTAGCAATTCCTGTAATCTCAGCTTTATTTTTTGCTAATCTTTCTAATTGCTCTTGAGTCGAACGAATAACTTCTGCAATTGATTTAAATTCTCCAGCCTTTCTTGCCTTTGTAACACTAAAAATTTTCTTTTCAGCATCATCAATTAAATCATTTGTATTTTCTTCTTCATTATAAGAATTACTAGCAATAAGATTAGTAACATCGATAAGCTTTCTTCTTAAAGCTTTTTCTCTAACAATATCAATATAATAATCAATATTAGCTGCAGTTATAACTGAATCAATTACTTCACTTAAGTATTCAATTCCTCCAATAGCATTAATCGTTCCTTTTTTTTCTATTTCGTTTTTAACAGTCGCCGAATCTAATGGAATCTTATTTTGATGTAGTTCATAAATAGCATCAAATATACGACGATTAGCTTCGCTAAAAAACATATCAGGAAGTAACTCCTCACATAATTTATCTAATGCATAATTAGTTAAAAATGCACTACCTAATACAGCCATTTCAGCTTCTAAATTTTGCGGCATCTTCCTTTCGGCCATATCTACACCTCTTTTACGGTTACTTTTACTTTCGCAATTACTTTCTTATGAAGATTTATATCTACATTATGTATTCCTAACGTATCAATTTGATTTGTAATATTAATTGTTTTTTTATCAATATCAATTCCTTTTTTTGCTAGTTCTTCACATATTTGTTTTGAAGATATTGAACCAAACATTTTTCCTTCTTTTCCTACTTTAACTTTAAAGATAAGTTCTATCTTTTCTATTTTTCCCTTAATTAAATTACATTTTTTAATTAATTCTTGTTCTTCGTCTTCTTTTGCTTTTAAAGTCTTTTCTAAATGCTTTTTACTTCCTTCAGTATATTTAATTGCAAGTCCCTTGTTAATTAAAAAATTCTGTGCATATCCATCACTGACTTCAATTACATCATCTTTTTTACCTTGTTTTTTGACATCTTTGAGTAATATAACTTTCATAATAACACTCTCCCTTGAACTAATAAATATTATATCAAAAAAACAAAAGAAATGAAACTAAAGTAAAATTAAAAAGAGTTTTCACTCTTTTTTTATTAAACTACTTTAAAGGGATATTGTTATTAGTATAGCTGACGTCCATGCACCCGACATCGCCCGCACAAATCACACCGGAGTTTGGACTTCATAATCTTTATTCCTTACATATTTTTATAGTTTTATTATAGTATAAAATTTTAAATGTGTTTTTAAAGAACTTATTTATTATACATTACATTTATATCTACATTACCTTCTATTCCTTCAATTTTACCAATATTGCTTAATTGCCATATTAAATAATTCCCTTTATAAGAGGTGTTTTCAGTATAATGTGCCAGCCAAACCGGATAATTATTTATATTAGTCCAAAAGTTTTCTAAATAATATTTACTTCCATATAACATTCCTTGATATCCGCTTTTAATTATTGTATCTAAAAAAGTACTAGCGATTTGATTTAAATCATAAAAACTCATTTTATATTTGTTAAAATTTGTCCAGTTTTCCCAATCAAAGACAACTGGCAAATCTAAATGAATTCCATTTAAATTTTTTAATAGCCATTTAGCATGATCTTCAGCTTCTTTAATACTTCCAGCATCTGTGTACAAATAAACTCCTACTTTAAGACCAGCTTCTTTAACTTTTTGAATATTATCTAAATAATAACTATCCAATTTTAATTCTCCATTAATACCTTTTTGAAATCCTATACGTAATATAACAAAAGTTGCCCCAGCCTCTTTAACTTTTACAAAATCAACGTTTTCTTGCCAACTACTTATATCAATTCCAATTTCAGTATTTTCGTTTTTATAATTATTAATAACTTCTTGAAATTCTAGACTTTTATAATTATTATTTCCGTTAATATTTTTTTTATCAGAAACAATTTCAATTTTTAGAGTCTTACTTGTTTCATTGCCGCTACTATCGGTAATTTTCATTGTGGGGTTATATGTTCCTACTATTCCTGGTGCGTAATTGCCAATAATCTCACAATTCGGATTAGAATCATAGTTATCTCCATATGAAATTTCTTGACAAAAATCTTCCGTATTGTCTTTTAACAAAGTTAAATTTGTACTACCAATTATAACTGGTGCCTTATTATCAATTATATTTATTTTAAATTCATAAATATGTTCTCTCTTTTTATATTTATAATGAATTCGATATTTTTTTTCTCCTATTTTAGTAGTATCGATTTTCAAATCTTTATTTATAATATCAGCATTAGTTTCTATTAATATATCGTTAAGATTAAGATTAGTATGAACTTCCGCAACATCTTGAATATTAAAACTTATTTCTTCTGGCAATTCAAAAGAAACAGTTTTTTTACAACCGCTTAATAGAAACAAACTAGTAATTAACATTATTATTTTAATGTTTTTCATATTATTATTATAACATCTTTTTTTTATTTTTCACTACTCGTATTTATAGTTCAATTTTTTAGATAAAGTATAAATTTCATTTTTTAATTCAACTGGTCTATCTGAAAACTCTTTTTCAATAGCTTTTATTTCAGCAAGTTCATCATCACTAATCGGAAGACCCAAAGTCAATCTATCTAATATAGCCCCCTCTTTAAAGAACTCTATTTTTTTTAATTTCCTACTTTTTAAAACAGTTTTCAAAGAATGCTCACAAGGAGATATAATTCTACTCTCTTCTTTTTTATACCCACTTAATAAAAATAAAGTATAAAACTCATTTAATAAATTATAAATTTTCGGCGTTAAATTATAATCATTATTAGCCATACGAACTAGACTTTCAAAACTTTCCACATGTGCATTTCTTTCAAGAAAAAGCTCATTTTGTTTTATTTTATAAATCATTTCTCTTGTGAATCTTACCATTTTTCCAAAGGGTATTAACAAGTTATCATCTGATATTAATAAAACTAATAATTCTTTATATAAAATTCTTAATTCACTAAACTCCGTGTCAAAATTTTTAAAAGCAATTAAGTATTGTTTACTATGACTTATTTCATGCATTATACTCCAAAAATATAAATAATAATATAAATCTTGATACTCTTTTTCGCTTACATTTGTATTTTCTAAAAAACTTTTACATTGGATTTCTATCAGTAGCAACATTTTATCACTAACAATATTTAAACTATTATATTTTGGATTAAATTGTATTGTATTGTTTCCAAATAAATTTGTGGCACTTTTTTGAACAAATCTATAATTAGTTAAATTATTACCTTGGTTATCTTTATATATCAATTCTTCTAATATTCTTTTTGTTAAATCAAAACTCGGTTTTATTCCTTTTTTTCTTAGCTCCAAAATAGTCTCTAATACAATAGTTTCTTTTTGGCTTAAATTATCTATTCTATTCATAAATATTTACTCTCCCGATTTCAAATGTATATAATACCACAATATTTTACAAAAGGATATTTAAAATTTTTATAATAAATTACTTTAAATTCTATTCCACAATTTTTGTAAAATAAAAAAGATATTTCTCAATATCTCTTATTTTACAAACGGTACTAAAGCCATAAAACGTGCTCTTTTTATTTGCATAGCAATATATCTTTGATGTTTAGCGCATGCACCAGTCATTCTTCTAGGCATAATCTTCCCTTTTTCATTAATATATTTATTAATAATCATAACATCTT
>CAZFQF010000081.1:0-5202 GCA_964520725.1 uncultured Muribaculaceae bacterium
TAACCATTAACTTAGAAATAACGACGAAGTCCGAGACACCGACCGTAGTAGAAGAGATAGTAACTTCAAATGTAACATCACCAGAAGTCAAAGATCTCACCTATACCACTCAAAAAGGAGATACTATAACTTCAATTGCAAAAAAATATAATCTAACCGTCAAAGAACTAAAAACCATTAATAATTTAACCAATAATACTCTAAAAATCGGCCAAGTATTAAATGTTAGCAATTCAACAATAAAATCTGAAATCCCAGATACATCCACAGCCAAAGCATCAAACCCTCAAACCCCCTCAGTTTCAGTTACTCCAACAACACCTACAACTCCTGAAACACCTAAAACATCAAACCCAGAAGAAAATACAAATACTTCCTCTAAAAATACAATTACAATTTATCGCTCAACAGGGGTAATATTACAAATTGAATTAGAAGATTACATTATTGGCGTACTAGCTGCAGAAATGCCAGCATCATTTAGTGTTGAGGCTTTAAAAGCTCAAGCTTTGATTGCGAGAACCTATGCTTTAAGAAAAATTAGTAGAAAAGAAATATTAACTGATACAGTTAGTACTCAGAGCTTTATAGATGTTGATCAAATGAAAAATAACTGGGGTTCGAGTTTTAATACCTACTATAATAAAATATCTAATGCTGTAAAAAGTACATCAAGTGAATATATAACTTATAATGGCTCTTATATTGAAACAGTATATCATTCTACTAGTAATGGGTATACTGAAGATGCAGTTAATGTTTGGGGGAATAGTGTTCCCTATTTAAAAAGTGTTTCAAGCCCATGGGATCAAAATGCTAGCAGTTATTTAAGAACTGAAACAAAAGAATTTGATACTTTAGCAAAAATACTGGGATTTCAAATAAACGATAATACCAGTATCGAAGTTTTAAGTAAAAATAGCAGTGGTAGAATAAGTAGTATAAAAATCGATGGGAATATTTATACAGGCGTAGGATTAAGAACTTTATTAGGTCTTAGGTCTGCAGATTTTGATATTGAAATTACCAACGGTAAAGCAAAATTTATCACTCGAGGATATGGCCACGGGGTTGGAATGAGCCAATATGGAGCTAACGGAATGGCTAATGAAGGTTATAATTACAAAGAAATTATCAATCATTACTATACAGGGGTTAAAATAAGTAAAATATGAAAAAAGAAAAAGATTTAGCAAAATACCAACTTTATACCGATTTAGCAATCGAAAAAATTTTAAATAAAAAAAGAAAAAATCTTTATCAAGAAATAGATGATGAAGGTTTAAAAGTGCTGACTAATTTAGATGATTCACCAAACAAATTTTTTATCTCAATTGAATTTGAAGATATTACTGATTCTGATAATCAAAAAATCGTTACTAAAGTTTTTGCCACTTATTTAAAAAAATTAATAAAAAAACTAAAAATTAAAAACACTGATAAATGTCTAGTGATTGGCTTAGGTAATCAAAAATCAACTCCTGATTCATTGGGCCCAAATGTTATAGAGAAAATAATTGTTACAGCTCATTTATTTAATTTAAATGATTTTATAGTAGATAAAAATTATCGTAATGTTTCAGCCTTTGCTCCTAATGTTACATCTGCTACTGGATTAGAAACATATAAACATATTGAAACCATTGTTAAAAATTTCAAACCTGATTTCTTAATTGTTATTGACTCTCTTATTGCCAAATCATTTTCAAGATTAAATAGAGTTATTCAACTAACTAATCGTGGAATTACCCCCGGTAGTGGTTTAGGTAGTTTTCAAAAAGAAATAACTCCAGAGTCTTTGGGAATTCCAGTAATTGCTATTGGAGTTCCAACTGTTGTGGAAGCTGAAATTATTGTAAACGAGACTATAAATTATATTATTGAAAATTCAACCGACAATAAAAATTTAAAACACTTAGAAAGTATGAGTGAAGATGAAGTAAAAATCATTTTAGATAAAATTTTATCCCCTATTAACAATTTAATGGTTACACCTAAAGAAATTGATTTTGTTATTAAAAAATTATCAGAGATAATTGCTGAAGGAATAAATAAAACTCTACATAAAAAAATAAGCTAAGAATTAAACTAATAACTTTAACTTATATAATATATTGTATTTTTTAATAATCAATTTATAAATATAGGATTGCTAAACCAATAACACTAATTAAAATACATATAATTTTCTGAATAATAGCTCTTTTTGTAATATCTTCTTTTATAAACTTCGGCAATACAATTGTTCCTACTAAGCCCATTAAGAAGACGAAGAAAGGCTGTAATCCGTTAAGTGTTAAAACAATCGCAAGTGGAGCAATAGTAATTGTAAAATTCACCAGAATATTTGCAACTAAATTTAGAATTTCATTTACTACATTAGCACCAAATACTATTTTACCATTATCTTTTATTAAGTTAATAAATGATTTTCTAAATGACTTTGAGAATATAAATATTATTAAACCATTTAACAAAAGTCCTATTTGATACCAAAATGTCATAACATTAAAACTATTATTTATAGTTGTCAGTCTAAATAACAAAAAATATATCGCATAAACCAAAGAAGAACTTCCCATTAGTAAAAAAGCAATTAATTTATTTTTTTCAAACTTTCTATTATCAAATTCATATACAATAGCAATCGAAGATAAAATTACAATTATTCCTCCAATTATTTGTTTTAATGTTAAAACTTCTTTCAAGAAAATCAAACCTAAAAAATAACTAAATACGGGTATCAGTTGGAACATCGCCGTAATTAAAGAAGCATCACTTTTATTTAATGCTTTAAAATATAACGCAGATGCTATTAAATAAGCAGATGCAGAAAAGAATATCAGAACTAAAGACTTATAATCAACAGCTAACTGCATCTTTGTTATAATCATTGATATTGGTAATAAAATTATTCCTGCAACTATGGAAGACATTATTAATAGACCTTTAAAATCTCCATTTTCAGTATTTTTTGATATTAAATGTTTATCTATATGATTTGTTATTCCCCAAAGCAATGATGCTAAAGGAACAAGTACTAAAGCTAGTAACATATTTTTCACCTAGCCCAATTATATAATAAAGTAACAATTTTTAAAATAGTTCTGGTACAATTTAAAAATATATAATAAAAAGTTTTTACTTAATTGTATCTAAAACAATTGATTTTTCTTACAAAAAAATAACTTACAAGAATGTAAGTTTTTTCAATTTTGGTAGCGGCGGAGAGATTTGAACTCCCGACCTGCCGGGTATGAACCGGATGCTCTAGCCAACTGAGCTACACCGCCATTAAGACTGATTAAACGAAACTCGTTTAATCAGTAAGACAATTATAACAAAAATGTTATTATTTGACAAGATTTATTTTAGCCTTAATTATTACTTTTTTATTTAGATAAAAGCTTATCATTAATTTTCTCAAAAAAATTATAATTTTCTAATCTTAAACATCTTATTCTTTTGTCATTAACTACGGTTTTAATAGACTTGACCTTATTGTATATTTTATTGTTACCGTCAATTTGCAATAACAAATCTTCCTTACCTGCCTCAGGAATAACTTCCACGACCACACTCTCAGGAATTATTAAAGAATTCAAAAGATTACGATAAGCTTTACTATTTAAAGGAGCTACTGGAGTAATTTGTAAAGTATGAAAACTCTCAAAGACAATACTGCCCCCAAAACTCAAATTATAAGCTGTAGAACCAACTGAGGTTGCAATCAATATTCCATCTCCAACATATTTTTCAAGATGAGCATTATTGATTTTAACATCTAAAACTACTGCATTCAAATCTTTTTCTCGAATTAATATTTCATTAAGGGAATAGTGGTGATCTTCCCCCTTCTCAGTTGTAATTACAGTTTCTTGAATCCCAAGCTCTCCGATTTTAAATCTATTATTATTTAAACAATCAACTAATAAGTCTAAGTCTTCTATTTTAATTTCTTGTAAAAAACCAAGAGTCCCCGCATTAATACCAACATAAATAATATTACTATCAAAACTATTTTTCTTGACCATTCTAAGAAAAGATCCATCACCACCAATAGCAATAGCTAAATCAGGACTTTGATTATCAATTATAAATTTATTTTCTAATAATTTTTTCTTTAATTCTAAAATAACTTGATTAGAAGTTTTATTATCATTAGCAAATATTTTTATTTTATTAATTTGCCGTTTCATAAATATCCTTTCTTAGAAATTTCTCTCGAACACAAATTAAGCTCCATTTTTTATTTATTTTCTAAAATTACTTAGAGACATAAATAGTTTCATCTTCAAATTCTAATCTAATACTAAAACCTAAAACATAATTATATTTATTATAAATAATTAAAAGAGTCTGGTTTTTGATTTCCTTATCATATTCTTCACTAAAGTCTCGATTAGCTAATTCTAAAATTTTAGATTCATAAGAACTATCTTCTTCTGAAATTCCTTGATCAAATTTAACAGTATAGGTATTATTCCAATTTTTATCAATCGGATAAACACTAGCAACCTCTAAATCAGAAGTTTTAATTTGTTTTAAAGAAGCATTAGCACTAACAATTAACTTTGCCTTTTTCTTAACTGAGTTTCCATATTTATCTTTGATATTTAAGGTTACAGTATACTCTCCTTCATTTTCTGAAAGAGTCTCATCAGTTTCCTTATCATACATAACTAAACAAATTTCTGATAAATCTTCACAAGTTTCAACAAAATCTTCCGGTTCAAAATCTTCTTTCAACCCGACCGTTAAATCTTTAACTGTTACTTCCGGAGCAACAGTATCTTTAACAAATATTTTTCCTTTTTTAATAATACTACCTTTAATTATCTTATAACTATATTCTCCGATACTATTTGTATTTCCGCTTTCATCAACAGAAACATTTGTTATATCAAGCTTATATCCAACGGGCTTTTTACCTTTAACATAATAATTAATATTATCTGGTACTTGTGAACCAAGCTCAATTGTAACACTCTTAGTTTTTACTACATTATGATAAAAATAAAAATAATAAACTCCCCCAAGCATTCCTAAAACAAATAAAATAAATAAGATCGTTAAAAAAACTCTTTTAGGATTACTTTCTTCTATATAAAAATCTTCATCTCTCATTATATCCACCTTGCAAAATAAATATTTCGGGTATAACCAATTTCATATGAATTAAAGCAGTTAATAATGCCTTCA
>CAZFQF010000082.1:0-5005 GCA_964520725.1 uncultured Muribaculaceae bacterium
GTGAGAAATTATATTTAAAAAAATCATATTATATAATATGAAAACTATTAAAAAAAACAATTATTTTAATGAGGGAGTATTTATTGATTTAGATGTTAATTATATTCCTTATGATAATTTATTATATAATCATAATAAGTATTTAAAAAAGAACCAAAAGTATTTTATTTATTGCCAAAAAGGAACGAAGAGTAAAAAAGTTGCAGCAATTTTAGAAGCATATGGATATGATGTAACTTTAGTTCTTAATTAAGTTCTTTTTTTTTTCATAGTTTTATTGTATAATTAAACCAAGGATAATGTTTATGAATATATTAAAAGAAATAGATTTATTTATTACTGAGGCTTTTAATCAAATAGGGATTTTTGCTCCGCTATTTGCAAGTATCTTAATGGTTGTTGAAACAATATTACCAATTCTTCCTCTGGGTGTTTTTATTACGGCGAATTTTTATTATTTTGGGACTTTTTTAGGATTTATAATTAGTTGGATTTTAGTCTGTATAGGTTGTTATATTTCTTTTATGATTTTTAGAAAAAAAGTAAAGTTTTGGTTTGATAGTAAATTTATTCGGAATAATGAAGGAAAGTTAACTAAATGGATGATAATTGTTGATAATTTAAGATTAGAACAATTAGTACTTTTAATTGCGATTCCTTTTACTCCAGCATTTTTAATTAATATTGTAGCAGGAGTTTCATCCATAACGAAAAGGAAATTTATCATTGCGATTTTAATTGGTAAAGTATTCTTAGTATTTTTCTGGGGTTTTGTAGGAATTTCGTTCTTAGATAGTTTTAAAAGTCCCGCTAAGCTTATTCAAATTGGAGTTTTAGGAATTGTGGCATATGTTATTAGTAAAATTGTTAATAAACGTTTTGGGATAGAATAGGAGTAAAAAACATGGAATATTTAATTGTGGGACTATTGGTAATTATTATAATATTATTAGCAGTTATTTTAACTAAAAGAAATAATAATGAAGAAATAACTTTAAAATTAGGAAAGTTTGAGACAGATTTAACTAAAGAAATGGGAGAGTTTAAATTTTCTTTTAGTAAAAGTCTTCAAAATGATTTTAAAGAATTAAACGAGACAATTGAGAGAAGATTACAATTTATTAACGATAAAGTTAATGAAAGATTAGATGCTAATTTTGAAAAGACAAATAAAACTTTTGTTTCGATTTTAGAGAGAATTAGTCGAATAGATGAAGCTCAAAAGAAAATAGATGGGCTTTCAAAAGATATTATTTCTCTGCAGTCAGTTTTAACTGATAAAAAGACTAGAGGAATTTTTGGTGAAACGAATCTAAACTTTATTTTAGATAATATTTTTGGAAAAAATGATCGAATTTATCAAACCCAATATACTTTGAGTAATGCCTCAGTAGTTGATGCAATTCTTTTTGCACCTGAGCCTTTAGGAACTATTGCCATTGATTCTAAGTTTCCACTTGAAAATTATCAAAATATGACTAATACTAAGTTAGATAAAACCTTAAGAGAAACGGCAACTAAATTATTTAAAGCGGATGTTAAAAGACATATCGATGCAATTAAAAGTAAATATATTATTAAAGGAGAAACAGCGGAGGAAGCGATTATGTTTTTACCAGCTGAGGCAATTTTTGCGGAAATTAATGCTTATCATAGCGATTTAATTGAGTATTCTTATAAATCTAAAGTCTGGATTACGAGTCCGACTACTTTAATGAGTACTTTAACGATAATTGGAATGATTTTAAAAAATATGGAAAGAGATAAGTATGCTAAGATTATTCATGAAGAATTAAGTAAATTAAGCGTCGAATTTGATCGTTATAAAGACAGATGGGATAAACTATCTCGAAGTATAAATACTGTTAGTAAGGATGTTGAAGATATTCATACAACTACAGAAAAGATTAGTAAGAGATTTGCTTCAATTAATAATGTTAATCTTGAACTTGAAGAACCAGAATAATTAATTTTTAATTTTAATAAATAAGCTAGTTAAAATAAATAATTAGCTTTTTTCTGATTGTCAAATATGTAAAATAACAGTAATTTCCAAAAGAAATGAGCTCTTTTTATGGTATAATTTAATATACGAGGTGGTATAAAATGGAATTTATCGAATTTAAAGATTGTACCAAAGTATATAAAAACGGAGTTACGGGATTAGCTAATGCTAATTTAAGAATTGGAAAAGGTGATTTTGTTTTTATCATTGGACAAACAGCGAGTGGAAAAAGTACGCTAATAAAACTTTTATATAGAGAAGAAAAACCAACACGTGGAATAGTAACAGTTGGTGGAGTCGATGTTTCTAAATTAAGAAATAGTAAGGTTTATAAATTACGAAGAAAAATTGGAATTGTCTTTCAAGATTTCAAATTACTACCAAAACTAACAGTGTATGAAAATGTTGCTTATCCTTTAGATAGTTATGGAATGAAATCTGATGAAATAAGACCGTTAGTCTTAGCGGCTTTAGAGCACGTTGGATTAAAATCTAAAACTAGAAGTTTTCCCCATCAATTATCCGGTGGTGAACAACAAAGGGTTTGTATTGCTAGGGCAATCGTAAATAATCCAAGGTTGTTAATTTGTGATGAACCAACAGGTAATTTAGACCCTGATACTTCTAAAGAAATTATGGATGTTATTAATAAGATTAATAAAGAGCTTGGGACAACAGTAGTAATGGCAACTCACGATAAAGAAATAGTTAATCGCATGAAAAAAAGAGTTATCGTTATTAAAGATGGATTAATAGATGGTGATTACTTGAAAGGGGGATATAAAGTTCATGAGAGTGTTTAGAATAATTGGGCGAAGTTTTAGTAGTAGTTGTAAAAGTATTTTTCGTAATTTTAGTTTAAGTATGGCATCAATTACCTGTACAATCATAACTTTAATCTTAGTTTCAATTGGAATTTTACTTTCTTATAACGTTAATAATATTACTAAAGAAATAGAAAATGAATTAACGATAGTTGTTCTCATGGAAAGAGATACTACTACAGAAGATATTATTCAAATTAAAAAGAAATTAAAAGCTATTGATAATATTGAAGAAATTGAGTTTAACTCAAAAGAAGATGTTAAAAAAAGTTTAGCAACTGAAAATGAGACTTATGCAAAAATTATTGAGTCATGGAAAGATGGAGAAAATCCTTTACAAGATTCATTTATTATAAAAGTCAAAGATGTTAAAGATATTAATGAAACCGCAACAACAATTAAAAATTTAGACAAAGTCAATTTAGTTAAATATGGAGAATCGATGGTTAATGATTTAATTAAGATGTTCGATATTGTTAAAAAGGCGACAATAATTTTAGTTATAGCTTTAATTTTAGTTACAACTTTCTTAATCGGAAATACAATTAAAATAACTATTTTCAGTCGTAAAAATGAAATAGATATCATGAGATTAGTAGGAACTAGTAATATCGTAATTAAAATTCCTTTTCTAGTTGAAGGATTCTTATTGGGATTTGCAGGATCAATTATTCCAATTTTAATTACCATAATAGGTTATAACTATGCTTATGATTCATTGTCAACATCGGCAGGAATATCTCAGATTTTAAATGTTATTAAATTATCAGAGCCAAGCGGGGTAGTTTATACAACTTCACTTGCTTTACTTGGAATTGGTTCTTTAGTTGGAATGCTGGGAAGTATTCGAGCAGTAAGGAGGTATTTAACAATCTAATGAAATATTTAAAATATATCTTTGTCTTTGTTTTTAGTTTTTTAATTATAACGGCTAGTGTATCAGCGGTGGCACAGGCGGATACTGTTGCTGGTTTGCGCTTAGCGCTTTCAAATTTGAAAGCAAAGAAAAATGCTAATGAGGCTAAGAAAGCGCAAACCAAATCAGAAATTAGTAATGCTAAAAATAATATTTATAGTTCTCAGGAAGAAATAAAAAAGAATCAGAAAACTGTTGATGATACAAAAGTTGAAATTGAGTCTCTCAATGTTGAAATAGCTAAAACAGAAGAATCAATTAAGAATTTAATGAGTACTTATCAAGCATCTTCGGGGGATAATATTTATTTGGATTATTTATTTAATGCTAAAGACTATTCAGATTTAGTTTATCGTTATACGATTGTAGAACAAATAACTAGTTATAATAAAGAGCAAATAGATTCTTGGTCAGGAAAAATAGAATATAATAAACAATTACAAAAAGATTTAGCAGCTAAAGAAATTGAACTTAATAACCAAATCCTTGAGATGGAAAAAAACGTTAATATCTTAGGTGACAAATTAGCTGAGTATTCAGAGATTACAATGGATTTAAATGATGAAATTAATTCGACTCAAGATTGGATTAATTATTTAGTTCAGTTAGGATGTAAAGAAAATGAAGATATTACTGTTTGTATGAGTATGAATGGTGATACAGGATTTAGTAAACCTTTAACAAGAGGAACAATTACTAGTTATTTTGGGTATCGTATTCATCCAATTACCAAAAAAGTAAACTCATTTCATGGAGCAATTGATATTGGTGGTAATAAAGAGGGAACAGCAATTTATTCAACAGCAAATGGGACTGTTGGTAAAATAATTAGAAAAGCTAGTTGTGGTGGAAACTCAGTTTATGTTTATCATAATATTGCGGGTAAATTATATACTAGTGCTTACCTGCATTTATTAGATATTAATGTTAAATTAGGAGATAAAATCACCAGAAATACAGTAGTAGGAACTGTCGGTGGAGGATCTAAAACTCCTTGGGATGGCTGTTCAACAGGTGCACATTTACATTTTGTTATAGCTAAAGGATGGTATGGAACTTCTTGTAGTGGAGATTGTTACTTGAGTTATAGTACTTATATTGCTAAAGCTCAAGATCCACAAGCAATTTTAAAATTACCTAATAAAGGAACTTATTGGAGTTCAAGATAATTATAGATAGAGCTGATATCAGGCTCTTTTTATATGTAATAAAACTTGAAAATATCAAAATCAGATGTTATAATTAACACATAAGAATAGG
>CAZFQF010000083.1:0-4997 GCA_964520725.1 uncultured Muribaculaceae bacterium
TTTAACTGACATTGCTGGTTTAGAAGATCATATGGGAGATATGGATTTTAAAGTTGCCGGCACGAAAAATGGAATTACAGCTTTACAAATGGATATCAAAATTAAAGGTGTAACTAAATCAATTCTTAAAGAAGCTTTGGCTCAAGCTAAAAAAGCTCGATTAGATATCTTAAAATTAATGGAAGGAGTAATTGCTGAACCTCGTAAAGAGTTAAGCCCTTATGCTCCAAAAATTAGAATGATTAATATTAATCCTGATAAAATAAAAGATGTTATTGGTCGTGGTGGAGAAATGATTACTAAGATTATCTTAGAAGCTAGTAATGTTAAAACGGTTAATGATAAAGATGCCGTTAAAGTTGATTTAGAAGATGATGGAAGAGTAATAGTCTACCATACTGATTATAGTGTTATTGATAAAACAATTGAAATGATTGAAAATATTGTTAAAGAAGTAGTAGCTGGAGAAACTTATACTGGTACTGTTGTTAAAGTTGAAGATTTCGGATGTTTTGTTAAACTTTGGGAAGGTTGCGAAGGATTAGTTCACGTTAGTCAGCTGTCTCATGAAAGAGTTAATAAACCATCTGACGTTGTTAAAGTTGGCGATGAAATAATTGTAAAATCTCAAGGGTATGATAATAAAGGAAGATTAAACTTATCTCGCAAAGAAGCTTTACCAAAACCAGAAAAGAAAGAATTAAAAGATAAAACTGAAAAATAGTGCTATAAAGCACTTTTTTTGAAATAAAGATTAATAGAGGTAGAAAATAATGAACAAATATAATAATTTAATAAATGAATTAAAAAAAAATTCTGATCAAATATTTCAGAAATTTACAACTAAAATTACTAATCCTCAAAAAGAAATGCTAGGAGTTAAAATTCCAGTTCTTAAAAACTATGCTAAAGAAGTAGCTCAGGATCTGGATTCATTTTTATTAGTTTATCAAGGAAAATATTTTGAAGAAACGATGATTTATGGCTTAGCTTTAGGATATTTACCAATTAAAGAATTATTAGAAAAACATCTAATTAATTATAGTCTTGAAATAGGAGATTGGTCTTTGTGTGATTCTCCATCTTTAAATATGAAAATCATTAAAAAGAATAGATCATATTTTTTACCAATTATTGAAACTCTTTTAGCATCTAATCAAGAGTTTCAAGTCCGTTTTGGGTTAGTATTATTACTGAGCCAATATTTAAGTGATGATTATTTAGATTATATCTTAAATAAATGTATAACTATTAAAAGTGATAAATATTATATAAATATGGCTTTAGCTTGGTTAGTTTGTGAGTGCTATATTAAATATCCATTAAAAACCGAGAGATATCTATCGGAAAAATATTTAAGTAAATTTGTTTTAAATAAATCTATTTCTAAAATATGTGATTCTTTTAGAGTTGATATAAATAAAAAATTAGAATTAAAAACAAGAAGAGTTTAATCTTTCTTGTCTTTTTTATTTATATATAATGAATAAATGAAAATCATTATAAGTGAGAATACTATTAAAACCATGTAGCTAGCTGTTAAATATTTAATAACATCTAACATATCAATATTATTATAAAAGATTTCTTGAAAATAGATAAAAGGAACGCTAAACATAGTATCAATTATAAAGGCAATAAATATTGCAATTGAAAAACTTAAATATTTATTAGTAAATGAAGTAAGTGCCTCATAAGTTGAAATTAAAATATTATGTGATAGAAGATAAACAATCCCTAATAACGGAATAGTTAAATCAGGATAATAAATAATCATATTTCCTAAAGAAAAACTATTAGGAGCAAAAACTTTTCTTAAGAGATCTTCTACTTCTAGAAATTCCATATTTCCAGGGATTGTACAAAGTAGAGTAGTGATTAAATAAAATATAATTAAAGCCATAAAGCTATAAGTTATTGCTTGTTTAGCAGATTTAAAGTTATATTTATTAATTAAGATAATAGGTATTAGAAAAGTAAATGAATAAATAAATGTTAACATACTGACATTTAAAGTAGGAGCTATATAAATAACTTTTTCTTTAAAAATAACGGCTAATATTAACAATAAAGACAAAACAATATTAGTTAGATAAGGACCCTTTTTCATTCTACTTTTCACCCTATTATAAATATACACTATTAAATGAGGAAATGTCAATTAGCAGATGTTAAACTTGTTAATAAGATTTATTTATGTTATATTTAATGTAGAAAAATACAAAATAATAATAGGGATGTGAATAAAAATGAAAAGAACATTAATTTTTCTTTTAATGATATTATTGTTTCCAGTTAGTGCTAGAGCTATGGCAGTCTCAGAAACTTTTAATGTGGGAGACCGAGTGGAAGTATTTATTGAAAATGATGAAGTTAGACGAGAGTTTTTTGTTATTAAACCATCAGCATCAGGAGATCCTTATGTTTGGATGATTTATAATGGAAATGTAGCAGATGCAAACAATCAAAATACAATGACTGTTTACGATCAAACTATTCCTGAAGAGCAAGAAGCCACAAATATTTTAGAAGATGCTGATATAAATGATGTTTTAAAAGAGGGAACTAAAAACTGGCGTGCAGAAGTTAAAAGACTTCTAACTATTGATGATATTAAAGAATTAGGAGTAACGGTTGGAAATAGTGGAAAATATGAAATCATGGGAGATAGATTTTATATTGCTCCAATTGTGACAACAACAGCTAAATTATTTACTGGAGCAAGTGGATATAATTTTTGGACAATGAGCCCTGATTCATCGGCAACAACTACCTCAGTTTATGCGGTAATTTACAATGAAAACTACAATGGAGATACTTTAACCCCGGTTGCTTATGTTGAATCAGTTGATATTAGTAAACATACAGTTGGTTCAAAATACTTAGTAAGACCAGTAGTAAAAGTTGATAAACAATATATTGACTGTATTGTAGGAGAGAAAGTAACTGTTTCTAGTCCACCAACATCAGAAGTTAAATTACCAGTTGAAGCAATAGGAATAGTTGTAGTAGCGGTAATAGCGTATATCATAATTCGTAAAAAAGAAGTATTTACAAAAATTTAAGGCGTTATGCCTTTTTTTAATTTTGAAAATATTATATAATAATTAAAGAAAGTAGGAACATATGAAAAGAATTATCATCGCTATTGTTTCGGTTTTACTAACTTTTCTTGGAGTTACCTTTGCGGTTTCTTTAATTATTTTAAATAGCGATAAAATTCTTAATAGTTTTAATATTATTAACATTGATAATATTTCGACTAATTTTACAGTAAAGTTTGAAAAAGTTAGAGCTGCGAAACATTATGATATTATTGTGTATAATTCTCGAAATGTAGAAATTTTCTCAAAAACAGTTTATAAAACTTCTAATCAAATAAATTTAGAAATGTTAGAATATAATGAACAATATAAAATGATAGTTTATGCTTACGATAAATTAGAAAACAGTATTGCTGTTGATAATCCTTATACCTTTACTTATAACGATCCAACATTTAGTTTAGATAATGATTTAGTTTTAAAAGATAATGAAGATTATAATTTATTAATTAACGGAAACTTAACTAAAAAAAATTATCGAATTGTTATTAGTGATAATGGTTATAAGATAAAAGAGGAGAAATTAACTACTAACGAATATACAATTGATAAATCATATTATTCTGGCCTAGAACAAAAATTAGATCTTGAAATATTTGATGGAATAAATAAAATTGATAAAATATCTTTATATAATAAATTAAGTCCAGTGGGAGACATTCTGATAACTAGTCCGGCTAGTGGGAATATCTTAGATTATAATGATGTTTCTTTAACTTATGAAGGCGGAGAAAATGCAACAAAGTATTTATTACAGATTTTTCATGAAAAAAAACTAATCAAAGAAACAACAGTTAAGAAAAATAGATGTGTTATTGCGGCATCAATATTTGAAAAATCCAAAGATTATAAAATCGTAATTAACGCTATGTACGGAGATTATCCTGATTTTACTAAAAGTTCATCCGTAGATTTTGAAATGAATGAAAAAGATACTTTAAAACCGGTTTATATTAATGTTAATCCTAAATATGTTAAAGCGGGAACTAATATTATTCTAGGTAATCCAAATCCCGATGGTTCAATTCTTTATACAATAGATGGAACTGATCCTAGTGCAAACGGAATGAAATATGTGAGTCCAATTACTGTAAGTGGTAACATGCTCCTTAAAACAGTCATTACAGAGCCTAAAAAAAATAATAGTATTATTAATGAATATGAAATAAATATTGGCACTAAAAATAATTATTCAGTTTATTTAAGCCCCTCAAATCAAGATGGGAATATTGGTGTTTCATCAACAGGTTATACTAATGAAATGAAAGAAATGAATGATTTAACTGATTATATTTCTAAGAGGTTAAAAGCAAAAAATGTTAAAATTTATCGTAACAGTTCATATGGAAACATTAATTTGTGGACCGGTGATTCACGTTATTATGGAGTAGATTTACATTTAGCTATTCATTCTAACGCTAGTAATTCACATGAAGTTTATGGAATTGAGACTTGGATTAATGAACAAACAAGTAAAACCTATAGTTTAGCTAATTTAATTCAAAATTCTTTAATGGGAATTTATTATAAAGAAGATATTGAGGCCAATCGGGGAGTTAAATATGCTAATGGGTCTTTAGGTGAAGTAAATGAACTTGCAATTCCATTTGGAATTATGATCGAAGTAGCACATCATGATTATGAAAATGATGCAGCATGGATTATGCAAAATAAAGAATTGATTGGAAATACAATAGCTGATACAATATTAAAATATTTTGGATTAATTTGACGAAAATCTTTCTTTTTATCATAATAAACTTTATGATAAACTAAAGGAGTGAAATCATGCCAGAAATTTATGAAGAAATGTTAAGTAAACTGGATAAGGCCAAGCTTGAATACAATGAAATTTATTTCTATGCAGTTTTAAACTATAAAAACAGAAACCTT
>CAZFQF010000084.1:0-2075 GCA_964520725.1 uncultured Muribaculaceae bacterium
AATTTATTTTTAATTTTAGCAAATGCATCAAAGAATACTATTGCTTCACTTACTCGCATTTCTAACACATCAGCAATATTTTTGCCTTTAAATTTTACTGCTAATGTTTCACTATTGTATCTTTTAGACTTACAAACATCACAAGGAACATAAACATCAGGTAAGAAGTGCATTTCTATTTTTTTAACTCCATCTCCCCAACAAGCTTCACATCTGCCCCCTTTTACATTAAATGAAAAACGTCCTTTTTGGTATCCGTGCATTTTTGCTTCTTTAGTTTCAGTAAATACATCCCTAATATCATCAAATACTCCAACGTATGTTGCCGGATTACTTCGAGGGGTTCTACCAATTGGATCTTGGGAGATTTCCACTATTTTATCAATTTGATTTAATCCTTTAACTGATTTATGTTTTCCTGGTATTTCTGTTCTTCCATACACAACAGCTCCTAAAGTTTTCAAAAGGACTTCATTAACTAATGAGCTTTTTCCACTTCCTGATACTCCAGTGACAACTATTAAAGTTCCGAGCGGAAATTTAACATCAATATTTTTTAAGTTGTTTGCTGCTGCTCCTTTAATTTCAATGAATTTGCCATTGCCTTTTCTTCTAGTTTGAGGAACTTCTATTTTAGCTTTTCCACTTAAATATTGACCAGTTAAACTTTTTTCATCTCTCATAACCTCTTCGGGCGTTCCAGCTGAGACTACTTCCCCGCCTGCATCGCCGGGTCCTGGGCCAATATCAATTAAATAATCAGCAGCCATCATTGTATCCTCATCATGTTCAACTACAATTAAAGTATTACCTAAATCTCGCATATTTTTTAAGGATTCAATTAAACGATCATTATCTTTTTGATGTAACCCAATACTTGGTTCGTCTAAAACGTATAGTACTCCACTTAATCTACTTCCAATTTGAGTAGCTAAACGAATTCTTTGACTCTCTCCTCCAGATAAAGTGGTAGCAGTTCTAGATAAAGTTAAATAATTAAGCCCAACATTATCTAAAAATAATAAACGACTATTAATTTCATTTAAAATTAACTCACTGATACTTTTTTCTTCCTTAGTAAGTTTTAAATTTTCAAAAAATATTATTAGTTCTTTAATTGATAAGTTAGTTACTTCAAAGATATTTTTCTTTCCAATCTTAACACTTAATACTTCATCGTTTAATCTTGCTCCATTACATTTAGGACATGTTGCATCAACCATGAATGAGTTAATCCACTCTCTAATCCAACCACTACTGGTTTCTAAATATCTTCGTTCTAAATTAGTTACTATTCCTTCATATGTATCCTTGGTAAATCTTTTATTTCCATTTTTACTAGTATATTCATATTCTAACTCTTCGTCAGTTCCAAAAAGTAAAATATCTAGTTGTTTTTTATTTAAATCTTTAATAGGCTTGTTTAAATCCATTTTAAAGTGTTTAGCCACTGTTAAAACATTAGTCATATAAATATTACCATCTAAACTAAAACCTTTAATAGCACCGTCTAAAATACTTTTAGACTTATCTGGAATTAATAAATCTAGAGAAATATTTTGTTTAACTCCAATACCTTTACATTCTGGGCAAGCCCCATAAGGAGCATTAAATGAAAATAATCTTGGCTCTAGCTCAGATAAAGAGAAATTACATTCTGGGCAAGCATAATTTTCACTCATAACTATTTCTTGCTTACCAATTTCATTGACAATAATTTTTCCATTTGCAAGTTTTGTACTAGTTTCAACGGCTTCAAATATTCTACTTCGCTCATCAGTTCCTACAACTACTCGGTCAATTAATACTTGGATATTACTTTTTTTATTTTTTTCAAGCAATAATTCATTATGTAAATCTTGAGTCTCCCCATTAATTTTTACTCTTGTAAAACCATTCTTTCTTAAATTAGCAAATAAGTCTTGATGAGTTCCTTTTTCTCCATTAACTACTGGAGCTAGTATCTCTATTTTAGTTCCCTCTTCTAAACTTAAAATTCTATTAGTCATTTCTTCAATACTTTGACTTTTAATTGGTTTTTTATGAATAGGACAATATGGTGTTCCAATTCTTGC
>CAZFQF010000084.1:2085-3141 GCA_964520725.1 uncultured Muribaculaceae bacterium
ACTTCTTATTCCATCTTTTATTATTAATCTATCAATAATAACTTCAACACTATGTTTTTTTGTTTTTTCTAGTGTTATTTCTTCTGATAATTCATAATCATTACCATCTATTCTAACTCTAACATAGCCATCTTTTCTTAATTTTTCTATAATATCTAATTGAGTTCCTTTTTCCCCATATACAATAGGACTTAATATTCTTATTTTAGTATTATTATCCATTTTTAATATTTGATTAGTCATTTCCTCAATACTTTGACTAGTTATTGGTCTATTATGTGTTGGACAAAATGGAACACCTATTCTAGCGTAAAGTAATCTAAGATAATCATATATTTCTGTAACCGTCCCTACAGTACTTCTTGGATTTTTATTTGTAGTTTTTTGATCAATAGCAATACTTGGACTTAATCCTTCAATTGAATCAACATCCGCTTTATCAGTGTTACCTAAAAATTGTCTTGCATAAGCACTTAGACTTTCGACATATCTTCTTTGTCCTTCAGCATATATCGTATCAAAAGCTAAACTACTTTTACCACTTCCTGATACTCCTGTCATTACCACTAATTTATCTTTGGGAATTGTTAAATCTATATTCTTTAGATTATTTTCTCTTGCCCCTTTAATAATTATTTTATCCATAAAATTTCTTCCTTTATTATATATTTATATTTTTTCCTATTTTATTTTTTTTATACAATGTTTGTATTATACACGAATAAATGTACGCTTGTCAATCTAACTTCTCTTGTTTTAGCTAAATAATAAAATACTTTCTTTACGATTTAGCAAAGAAAGTATTTTATTATAATTTAAATTTACCAGATTCTTTATGACTATTATATTTAGAATACTGTTCTTTAGCATAGTCTTCTATTTCTGTAATTACATTTTGATCTGGATCAGCTGTCGAGAATCCCTCATAAATAATACTATTCCTCGATGATTTAATATCTGCATATGAAGCCCCAAGATATGGGCAATAATATAATAGCTTATCTGTTCTCTCTATAAATTTTATTTGTTCTTTCAAGGTCATAGATTGTAATACCT
>CAZFQF010000084.1:3151-4826 GCA_964520725.1 uncultured Muribaculaceae bacterium
GGCTGTCCTATATATTATATTATCATTAATATCACTTATATTTACTGTTAAATGAATAGCTACAGTTCTATCATCACCTTCAAATTTTGCGTCTTTGTCAAAATCAGAGTATCTAAAATCTACTCTTATTTTATGATTAGGTAAAATAATTGTATTTTCGAATTCATGAATAAGCTTAATCATCGAAAGTAAGTATAACCTTTTTTGAAATTTTGACATTATAAATCACTCCTAACGAAATAGGATTATACCACTATCAATATTTAAATGCAAATTCATTCATAAAAAAAGAATACCTAGGTATTCTATGTCCCAAATACAATATATTTAGATTTTATTAAAGGTGTGTTTCCATTGATTTTTGTGTATACCCCATAGACCGTTAATAAATCGCCTTCAATAAAACTCATTTGATAATCTTTATCAGTATATTCAAAAATAATATATTGCTTATTTTCCCCATCAAACAAATTGGCATCGATTGTTACATTCATGACATTTCCATAAGAAAGATCTACACCTTCAACTGAAACAACTTTTCCAATAACTTTTACATCAGTATTTTTATAGTCTTTTGGCTTTCTGACTAGTTCTTCATAAGAAAGAAGTTTACAATTATATTTATAATCACTTTCGCTAACTTGTTCTACGTAATATTTATCAATAAAATGATTAGCTATGATTGCTAATAATAAAATAATAATTAATACAGCGATAACTATTTTTCCTTTATTATCTTTTTGTACTTTATTACAAAACGGACAAACAGTTAATTGTTTTTCAAATAGTTTATGACAATATTTACATTCACTAGTATTTTTTTTATCAATTATTTTTTCGACTTTTATTTCTGGATTCTTCTTTATATTTGTAGTTTCATTAATAGAAACTTCTTTCAATTTAGAATTTTTTTTCTCTGGAAATTTATCTTTTTTTGAAAGATTTTCTTTTTTGTTTTTAATATTATTAACTTTAGCAGGTAGTTTCTTAACCGGTTTTTTCTTTTTTTTCATACTATTATCTTTTTTATCCATGTAAAACACCTCTATTCTCATTCATTATATTATAATTTAGTTATTTTTTCAATTATTATTTATAAAGTACTAATATAATTATCTAAAATCTTAAATATCTCTTCGCTATTCTTAGTGGAACATATTTCATTTTTTACTTTAGCACTTCCTGGAATCCCTTTAATATACCATAGAGCATGACTTCTAATTTCTAAATTGGCTTGTTTTTCATTTGAACTTTCTAATAGTAAGCTATAATGTTTTTTTAACATTTCAATTTTTTCTTTAGGATAAATTTCAATAGGTATTTTCCCATTATCTAAATATTCGACACATTCTTTAATTAACCAAGGATTCCCCAAAACTCCTCTGCCAATCATTACCGCATCACAATTAGTTACTTCTAACATTTTTTTAGCATCGTAGCAGCTTTTTATATCTCCGTTTCCTATGACAGGGATACTTACTGTTTCTTTTACTTGTTTAATAATATTCCAATCAGCTTTTCCACTATATCCCTGACTTCTTGTTCTCGCATGAACAGAAATTGCACTAGCTCCAGCCTCTTCGATTGCTTTAGCTATTGCTATAGCGTTTATATTCTCCTCATCCCAACCACTTCTAATTTTTACAGTTACTGGAACTTTTACCGCTTTTACTAC
>CAZFQF010000085.1:0-797 GCA_964520725.1 uncultured Muribaculaceae bacterium
TTTGTACCGTAATACAAGTGGGAATTATTGGTGGTCTGCCTCGCCGTATCACTTCTATTCTAGCGACTCGTACGTGTTCAGCGTGATTTCGAATGGCTACTTCCGCGCAATTAACGTCAATCTCGCTTACGGCCTGCGCCCCGCAGTTTCTCTAAAAAGTGCGACACGAATAACTGGATTAGGAACGAGTGTAAATCCATTCAAAGTAGTTTTATAATTTCTTTTTATAAAAATATTAAAAAATGATAAAATAAAGGACACTATATAATTAATTAGTATCCTTTTATATTGATAATCTTTTATTTTAAGTCATTTTCATAATAAGTTTTTAGAACATATATAGCTTTACGAATATTAATTTTAGATTCTTTGTCTAGAATAGTGTATATATTACTAGTAATTAAAGCATTTATCTCATTAATAAATTCAAATTTAGTTTTTTTGATAAAACTTTTGGCACTTCCATTATAAAGAGCGTCGTAACCTTCAGTAGTTTTAAAAGGAGATATTTTTATTCTAAAAACTTCCGTAATTAATTTATTAGATTCTAATAGATATAATTTAAGTTTAGATAAATAATTTATATAACAAGTATTTTTTTCTTCTTCAGTTGAGCATTTTATTAATTCTTCATTATATTTATTGATAGTTTCTTCTAATGTATTAAGAGATTTACTAATCACTTTGCATCACCATACCATAATAAGTATACCATGAAAAATATTTTTCGGAACTTTATCTTATAGTTTGCATATAATAATTGTAAAGACTGAATATAGTAAATATTTTAATTAGTC
>CAZFQF010000085.1:807-4781 GCA_964520725.1 uncultured Muribaculaceae bacterium
CAATTATTATGATATACTTAAAAGGTCTTGAGGTGTATGAAATTTTGAAAACAAGAAAGCAAGAGTTTGAAATAATAACAAGTGAAATAATAAATAATGATAATTTCAAAAAGCTAGCATGTGAAGATCATCATGGAATAAACCGTTATGATCATTCTTTAAGAGTCGCTAAAGCTACATATCGAGTTTCAAAGAAAATGGGATTAGATTATATTAGTGCAACGCGCGCAGCATTGTTACATGATTTTTTTTCTAATTCAGATTTTAATGAGATGAGCCAAATTAAGAAAAGCTTAATTCATCCGAAATTGGCGGCTAATAACGCTCAAAAATATTTTGCTTTAAATGATAAAGAAAAAAAAGCAATAGAGACTCATATGTTTCCTTTGACTTTAAATATACCTAATTCTCTAGAAGGACTAGTTGTTAACATTGCCGATACTAGTGTAGCAATTTATGAGTGCAGTCGTTTTAAATTAAATGCAGCAATAACGTTGTGGCTTTTGTTTATTTTTAATATTTTAACTTTTAATAATAATTAATGTCTATAATCTGTAAACGGAGAAATAAAATAATATTTCTCCTTTTTTTTGCGAACACTTGTATTTAAAGAGGTTACAGGCTTTTTGAATGTTTTTTTGAACGGTTTTTTGCTTTTTATAAAAAAAGCTTTTTCGCAAAAAGTAAAAAAATAACAAAAAAAACATTGACGAGATTATTTATCTTTGATAAGATGAGTTTAAGATAAAAGGAAAATATTTAGGCAGGTAGCAACTATGAAGAAAGATGTTTTTGAAGAATTAATCGTTGTAAAAAGAAGTGGTCAAAGAGTAAGTTTTAATAGTTATAAAATAGCTGTAGCGATTAAACGAGCCTTTGATAGTATTTCTCAAAATTATGACGAAAAAGATATTAATAAAGTTTATGAAGACGTTTTAAATGATATTAAAAATAATTATGTTGATCGAAAAACCATTCATGTTGAAGATATTCAAGATTTAATTGAAAACAAATTAAAAGAAGAAAAATATTTTAATGTTTATAATTCTTTTAGCGAATATCGACAAAAAAGAGCAGCTACGAGGAAAGTCTTCACTACTAAACAACAACATAAATTCATAAAAGCTATTGAAAAGATTACTGAAGATGATAACTTAAAAATGGATAATAGTTATAAAGTAAATGAAATTTTATTTAAATATGGTCAAACGGTAGTTAACGAATTTGCTAAATCTTATTTAATCGATAATAAATATTTAAGAGCTCATGAAGAAGGGAATATTTACATTCATGAGATGGATTATTTTTCTTTAGGAGTCTTATCTAAAGTTCATCTAATTTGTAAGAATTATTTAAATAAAATAGATTTAGACTGTAATTTAAATATGCTTTTATTAAATGTTAGACAAGAAGTATCTGGAGAAATAAACATTCCAGCTATCGACTGTTTATTGGAAGACAGTTTAATGAATTATTATAAAGATTTATTTAAAGAAAATATTAATAATTATTTAAAAGTAACGGGTTTTAGTGAATATTTAAATACTAAAAAAATATTTGATTTAATTGATCGAGAAAATGAGATTTTATTTAACAAGGATAATTATAGTCAATTTATCTATTCTCATCAAGTTGAAAAAATATTTATTTCTAGTTGTGAAGACGCTTTTGCTAAAGCTAAAGAAGTTTTAAAAAAACAAATTCGAAATTTATTTAATATTTTGGATAGTAAATCAGTTTCAAGTATTAGTTTTGGCACAAATGGCTCAGTAGCTGGAGAAATAATTAATCAAATTATTTTGGAAGTATTAAGTGAAATTAAGCCATTTAAAAATTTGAAAATAATATTTAAACAAAAAAACAATGAATTTAAATATTTATCTGAGATTCATAGTTTACTATTAAATGGTCATGAAATAAGATTTGCTTTTATTAATAATTCTTTTAATAAAGATCTAAATGAAATCGAATATTTTGCAGATGGAATTAGACTTTTCGAAAATTATAATTCTGGTTACCGAGAATCCAATGGACGAATGGTAGTAGCAAGTACTTCGATAAATATGAGTAGATTGGCTTTAAAAAGTAAAGATAAAAGCTTAAATATTTTCTATCAAGATTTAGATGATATTTTAGAATTAGTAAAAAATAATTTATTGTTAACTTTTGAAACAACTGGAAATAAAATAAAAGAAAATTATGAGGGCTTATTTAGAAATAATATTCTTGATGATGAGAAGTTAGAAAGTAGTCATAAAATTCGAAAGGTAATAAAAAACGGCGGATTAATGGTTGGTTTGATTGGGCTTAAAGAATGTGTTTCATTTTTAAGCGACAATGAAGAAAAACAATATAAATTAGTCTTAGAAATTTTAAATTATCTTAATAAAAAGTGTAGTGAGTATACCAACGAAACTAAACTTAATTTCATGATATATGAGCCTTCAACAGTTATTGCTAGAAGAGAGTTAATGACTTTAGATAAAGCTATTTATGGAAATATTAAAAAGGTTACTGAAAGTAATATGTATGATTTTATTGGCAACCTAAATAGTATTAAAAACAATTATAAAAAACAAGCTAATATCCAAAAATATTTTATTGGTGGAAATATAATAGAAACATTTATTTCTAAAAATATTAGTTTGAAAAAATTAGAAGAGCTACTAAAAGAACTAATAGACTCAGATATTGGGTTTATAAAAATGAAAGTCAAAGATAGTGGTTAAGATGAATATAAGTGGTTTAGAGAAACTAACAGTTACAGATTATCCTGGATATGTTGCCTGTATTATTTTTACTCAAGGATGTAATTTTTATTGTCCCTTTTGTCAAAATTCAGCATTAATACCTATAAAAAAAGGTGACTTAAATGAAAAAGAAATATTTGATTATCTAGAAAAAAGAAAAAAAATTTTAGATGGAGTAGTAATAACTGGCGGGGAGCCTTTACTTCAAAGAGATATTAAAGAATTTATTATTAAAATTAAAGAAATGGGTTATAAAGTTAAATTAGATACTAATGGGAGCAATCCTTTTAAGTTAAAAGAATTATTAGAAGAAAATTTAATTGACTATGTTGCAATGGATATAAAACATGACAAAGAAAGTTATTCTTTAATAACAGGAAATTCAGTTTACAATTATAAGAGTATTGAAACAAGTATCGAACTAATTGAAAATTCTAATATTGATTATGAATTTAGAACGACAATTGTGAAAGAATATCATGATTTAAGTTCAATCGCCAATATTTGTCAGTTAATTAATTCTGAAAGTAAATATTATTTGCAAAATTTTGTGAATAGTGAATTAGTTCCAGATCAAGATTTACATGGTTTTAGTGACAGTGAACTGAAAAATATGGAACAAAAATTAAATGAAAAATACCCTAATGTAAAAATTAGAGGATTATAAATTTTATACAATAGTGGGAGGAGAATTAATATGTATAAAGTAAGAAAAAGAGATGGAAAGATAGTAGAATTTGATATTTCTAAAATATCTGAAGCTATTATCAGGGCATTTGAGGCCGAAAACACAAATTTTGATGAAGGGGTAATAGATTTTTTAGCATTAAAAGTAACAGCAGATTTTGCTCCAAAAGTAAAAGATAATATTATTAATGTTGAAGATATCCAAGATAGCGTAGAAAGTGTTTTATCAAAAGCTGGATATATAGAAGTAGCAAAGGCTTATATTTTATATCGTAAACTACACGAAAAACAAAGAGCTTTGAAATCTACGATTTTAGATTATGCAGATGTAATTAATAGTTATGTTAATGTTACTGATTGGAGAGTTAAGGAAAATTCAACAGTTACTTACTCAGTTGGGGGATTAATTTTAAGCAATTCAGGAGCAATTACTGCTAACTATTGGTTGTCTGAAGTTTATGACAAAGAAATAGCTGATGCTCATAGGGATTGTAATATTCATTTACATGATTTATCAATGTTAACTGGTTATTGTGC
>CAZFQF010000086.1:0-4766 GCA_964520725.1 uncultured Muribaculaceae bacterium
TAGGCGGCGGGGCTATATATGCAGTCATCACTATGACTGGTGCTGGCGCTGGTAAAAAAGCAGAAAAAATTATTAATGATGCTAAGAAAGAAGCGGAAAAGAATCGCAGAGATAGCGTCTTAGAATTAAAAGAAGAATCATTTAAATTAAAGCAAGAAACTGATAAAGAAATTAAAGAAAAAAAGGCAGAAATATTAAGTAGTGAAGAAAGATTGTTACAAAGAGAGAAATCTTTGGATAAACGTGAAGAAATGCTACAAAATAGAGATAATCTATTAGATCAGAAAGATAATAATTTAAATGTACTGCAAAAACAATTACAAGAAAAAGATTTAAAAATGGATGAACTTTTAAGAGAAGAGATGGAGAAGTTAGAAACTATTGCTAAATTTTCCAGAGAAAAAGCTCATGACTTAATCATGGAAAGAGTAGAAACTTCAATGGGATCAGAAATAGCTTCTTACATTAAAGAACAAGAATCTGAAGCGAAATTAGAAGTTGATAAGAAGGCTAAAAACTTATTAGTTAACTCAATGGAGAGATATGCTAATGATGTAACGACAATTCAAACTGTAAGTACGATTGATTTACCAAATGATGAAATGAAGGGTAGATTAATTGGAAGAGAAGGAAGGAATATTCGAACTATTGAAGCTGTTACTGGTGTAGATTTGATTATTGATGATACTCCAGAAGCAATAGTAATTTCATCTTTTGATCCTTATCGAAGAGAAATAGCGAAACAAACAATTGAAACTTTAATAAAAGATGGTCGAATTCATCCGACAAGAATTGAAGAAATTTACGATAAGGTTTGTAAAGATATGAATGCTAGAGTTACTGAGATTGGAAATGAAGCTATTTATGAACTAGGTTTATCTAAAATCGATCCGGAATTAGTTACTTTAATTGGGAAGTTATATTTCAGAACAAGCTATGGTCAAAATGCTTTAACTCATTCAAAAGAAGTTGCTTCACTAGCAGGAATTATTGCTGGAGAAATGGGTGAAAATATTAATTTAGCTAAAAGAGCTGGGTTACTTCATGATATAGGAAAAGCGATTGATAATGAAATCGAGGGAAGTCATGTTGATATTGGCTTAGATTTAGCTAAAAGATATGGTGAAAATGAAATTGTTCAAAACGCGATTCATTCACATCATGGAGATTCTGAAGCAAACAGTGTAATATCTGTTTTAATAAGCATTGCTGATACTTTATCAGCTGCTCGACCAGGTGCAAGAAACGATACAATGGAAAACTATATTAAACGTCTAGAAGAACTAGAAAATTTAGGTAATAGTTTTAAAGGTGTTGAAAAGACTTATGCAATGCAAGCGGGAAGAGAAGTAAGGATTATTGTTAAGCCTGAAGAAATTGATGACTTAGCTTCATTTAAAATAGCTCGAGAAATGAAAGAGAAAGTTGAAGCAGAGATGCAATATCCTGGAACAATAAAAGTAACAGTAATTAGAGAAACAAGAGCTCAAGAAGAAGCAAAATAGCTTCTTTTTTTATCATAATAAAAGCTATCAATTAATCAAAATTGATAGCTTTTTAGCTCTTTATATTCATTCATAAAATAGTCATCAGTCATTCCAGAAATATAATCAATTATTTTTCGATTACTTGAAGTATTAGAAAGATAATTATGATTAGCTTTATTAAGAAAATGTTGATAAATATCAGTGTCTGTTAAATTATTTTTTAAGATATATAAGCATTTCTCAAAAACAAATCTAAATTTGGATTCATATTCCATGATATCTTCTTTGCTATTAGCTTTATAATAAATATTTTCATAATTAAATTTTTTCAAATTAAATATTGCATTATATATCTTATCACTTAATTTAATATAAGGTTTATCTAAACTATTTTCAATAATATCTAAAATAATGTTGTTAATAATATCTTTATTTGAATTTCCCACAATATTAGTAATATCTTCAGGTAAGCTAGTTTCTCCTAAAACATCTAATTCTATTGCATCTTCAATATCTCGACCAATATAACCAATGATGTCACTAATTCTAACTACACACCCCTCTAAAGTCATAGGAACAATTCCTTCGGCATATTCTTTATCTTGATAACATAAATTATAATCCGTCATAAACTCATCGGGAGTTTTAGGTTTAGGATAATATTCATTTTTAATAAACTCACCATTATGACAAAGAATCCCATCTAAAACTTGAATACTTATATTTTGATTTTCTAAAACCATTAAGATCCGAACACTTTGAACATTGTGCATAAAATTTCCTTCACCATATTCTAGACTTAATTTATTTAAAATGTGTTCACCAACATGTCCAAAAGGGGTATGTCCTAAATCATGACCTAAAGCTATGGCCTCAATCAAATCTTCATTAAGAGATAGTGCTCGGCCAATCGTTCTAGCAATCTTACTAACTAATTGAACATGAAGCATTCTTTTAGAGACATTATCATTCTCACTAAAAGAAAATACTTGCGTTTTATCCATATATCTTGTATATGATTTTGTGTGGATAATTCGATCAATATCCCGGAAATAATTTGGTCTAATATCCGGAGTAAAATCTTTTATTCGAATCGAATCTTTATCAAAAGCTGCGTATTTACTATAAGAACTTTCTCTTTTTAACATTATTTCTTTAATATCCATTTTATTCACTTCCTAAAACATATTTATAATAATTAGTCTCCAAAATATTTTTGGAAATTACATATTTATTATAAACAATATTATTAATATTTTCTATATATCCATCTGGGATTATTTCTTTAAAAGGGGTAAAAATATTTGTTGTTGCATTATATTTTCCATATTCGGTAATCCAGCTACGGTCATTAAATATTACTAATCCTTCAGAATTAGATAAAATATCTCTTCCCATTAAAAGTCTAGAATCAAATGAAATTCCAAATAAATTTAACATTGTTGGTAAGATATCCAAACTTTGAGCATATTTATTAATTTCTATTGGTTCACTCATTTGATTATTCCAAATAATTAGATGATTTTTATGAGCATCCATTTTTGAATCATCAATATTCATTACTTCTTTCATTTCATTAATTGTTAGTCCATATGGATAATGATCAGCACTAAGAGCAATTACCGTATTATCTAAAATATTTTTTTCTGCTAATTTATTAATTAATGATTCTAACGCTTTATCAAGTTCTATTTGCGTTGCAATATAAGCTTTAATCCCTTTACTGTAAGGAGCATCTTTAACTAAATCTCGATTTTTATAGGCCATATTATTGCCAGAAAAATTATATTCTAGATGACCACTAATAGTCATATAATAAGTCATAAATTTTTCATTATCACTATACATATCAAATGTTTCATCAATCTTCTTTTCTAAACCATTTCCGCATGCCATATAACTATAGCCCATATTAGGATGAGATTTGTGACGATTATAATATTTATAAGCACCATTATGATAAGCTTGAGTACTATATCCTAAAGAACTAAATACATTCCCATAAGTATAGGGTAAATAATTACTACTAGATTTAGACATACTCCAAACACTTTCTTTAGGAAGTAAACTAGTTAAATTCGCATATTCTCCATCACTAGTACTAACATAATATACGGGTGTATAAAAATTATTGAATTTAAAACCATTATTAACTAATTTATATAATGTCGGAGTTAAAATTTCATTAACAGCAATCGGACTAAATGCCTCAGCAGTTATAACAATTAAATTCATTCCTGCAAATTTTGCTGTATATTCATTTTTTTCTGAAGGTAAAGAATTATTAAAATAAGTATGAATATTATTAACCGTAGAATTTGTTTCATTGCTAATTAAATTATTAAAATCTATTTCTATTTTATTATATTGAATTTCCTCTTTAATTTCTGGAGATAAACTAATAACATCTGCTGTTTCCTCAAAATTCGTTAAAATTCTTTCAATATCTAATCTCATTGTTGTCATAATTCCTAACTTTTTAGCCGTTTGATTTGGCACATGTTTATGGTAATAAAGATTATTAACAGAATAAATATTGTTAGTATCTAAGTTAAAAGATAGAACACAAATTAAATAAATTAAAACCAATAAAAAAGTTTTAATTAAATTTTCTTTAAAATTAAAGTCTAAAATAATAATTCTTTTATTTTTAAAAATTAATAATGCTATAGGGATAATTAATAATACTATTGGTAAAATATTGTGAATAATCACTAATAAAATTTGTGAGAAGAATTCGAAAACTTGACCACCGTTTAACATTGAATATATTGAGATAACATTACCATAAAATAAATGGTTGATAAACTGCATAATAAATATTAGGGTTAAAAAAGATATTAATAAAATAAAAGTCAATTTATTCTTTTTGTGATTAAAAAATCCACTAATTAAATCTATAAAAAAACTAGTAAATAAAGTAAATAAAGAGATATAAATAAAGTTTTTAACATTAAAATTTTTAAAAACAAATAAATGATAAATAAATTCTAAATAAAAAATTATTCCAAATATTAAAAATGTTTTTTTATACTTCATAAATATAACCTCTATTTAAAATTATATCATATTTAATATTTAAAAAAATAAAATAATTGATAAAAAATTCCCAATTTATGTATAACAACTATTCAATAATGAAAAAAAATCATAATTTATAGCAGAAGGGGAAAAAAATATGAATTGTAAAATGAACACAATAAGATGTTGTAACTGTGGTGGATGTGGGGAATGTAGTTGCTGTTGTATAGGTCGAACAGGCCCTAGAGGACCGATAGG
>CAZFQF010000087.1:0-2046 GCA_964520725.1 uncultured Muribaculaceae bacterium
GAAAAGCTTACCTATAATGATTTAGTTTATGGAGCAATGTTACCTAGTGGAGCAGATGCAACCAAAGCTTTAGCATTAAATCTTTTTGGGAGCGAACGTAAATTTGTTGATAAAATGAATGAGCTAATGGTTAAGCTAGAAATTACTAATACTAGATTTACTAATACAAGTGGTTTAGATGAAGAAGGACAAAAATCTAATTTAAAAGATTTATTAAAAATTATTTTATATGCTTTAGATAATCCTGAATTTGTTAAGTTGTTTAATGCTAAGAGTTATATTACTTCTAATGGAAGGTTAACTTTAAACAGTACAATTAATACTATTTCAAGCAAATATAACTTAAATGCTAATTTTATAATTGGTAGTAAAACTGGTTATACTGATGATGCAGGACTTTGTTTAATCAGTTATGCTAATAAAAATGATAGTAAGCTATTATTAATTACTACTAATGCTCCAGTTCCTAAACCTTATTACCCAGATAATGTTTTAGATACAGTCAAAATATATAACTATTATTTTGATAATTACGGTTATCAAAATATCCTTGAAAAAGGAGAAATTGTAACGAGGATTCCTACTAAATACTCTAAAATAAAAGAAGCAAATCTTATCTATAACAAAGAAGATATTAAATATTATTTGCCTAATGATTATGATAAAAGTAGAGTGAAAATTGATTTTAAAACCCCGGATTATATTACTTATAAGGATGCTATTAATAGTAAAATTGGCGCGTTTGATTTATACCTGGATAATAGCAAAGTTTATAATGGGGAATTAATTTTAAGTCAAAAAATTGATTTTTCAATAATCGAATTCTTAAAAGAATATATGATATTTGCAGGATTAGGAGTAATTTTAATTATATTTATAATCATAAAAATTACCAATAGAAAGGCTAGAAAACATGGAGCTTAAACAAATAGGAAAGAAGACTTATATAATCGAGGGAATTAACAAAACAGGAATATATTTAATTGATGAAACAAATGTGGTAATAATTGATACTGGGTTAGATGATAAATCTGGTCAAGAGATAATAGATATTTGTCAAGAACAAAATTGGACAATTAAAATGATTGTAAATACCCACTGTCACACTGACCACATAGGTGGGAATTATTTTATCCAACAAAAGTTAAATGTACCGATATATGCTAAAGGACTCGAAAGAATCATTATCCAAAATCAAGAAATAGCAGGAGCGATGGCATATGGGGGATACCCTTATAAATATTTACAAAATAAATATCTTATGGCTAAAAACACTAATGTAGAAGAATTAAATTCTAATATTTTACCGCAAGGGTTAGAAATAATTGATTTACCAGGTCATAATGCAGAGATGATCGGTTTTAAAACTTCTGATAATATTTATTTTTTAGCTGATGCGGTAGCTGGAGAAAATGTAATAACAAAATATAAATTACAGTTCATGTATAATCTAGCTGATTATTTTACAACTCTAGATTATATAGCAGGTTTAAACGGTGAATTATTCGTTCCTAGTCATGGCGATATTTTTAAAAATAATAAAGATATTGTTAATTTAAATAAAAAAGTAGCATTAGAAAATATTGAATATCTAAAACTAATTTGTAAAGAATCTAAAAGTTTTGAACAAATCTTAAAAGAAGTATTTAATGATTATCATTTAAAAATGGAACTAATTCAGTATACATTTATTTCTTCAACAGTAAAGGGATATTTATCTTACATGATAGATAATGATTTATTAAGAATATCTTTTGTTAATAATGAGTTATTGTGGGAAACTTTATAAGTTATCCCTTTTTTTATTAACTAATATATATTATAATGTTGTTATAATAAAGAGGTGGCTTAATTTGAAAACTGAAATTCAAAAACTAGATGAATATTTTAGAGTATTAAACTATTTATCGTGTGCTCAAATATATTTGAAAGATAATCCTTTGCTTAGAAGACCTTTAGCGTTTTCAGATGTAAAAAGTAAGTTGATTGGTCATTGGGGAAGTGCCCCAGGCCAAAATTTTATCTATTTACATTTAAATAGAGTTA
>CAZFQF010000087.1:2056-4577 GCA_964520725.1 uncultured Muribaculaceae bacterium
ATTTATCAGTAGGTCAATTATATTTGTTGGATAATCCATTATTAAAAAGGCCATTAAAAAAAGAAGATATTAAATCTAAAGTGGTAGGTCACTGGGGAACAGTTCCCGGACAAAATTTTATATATACACATTTAAACAGAATTATTAAAAAATATGATTTAAATATGATTTATATTTCTGGTCCTGGTCATAGTGGTCAGGCGATGATTTCTAATGCCTATTTAGAAGGAACTTATACCGAAATATATCCTCAGTTTACTCAAGATGAATCAGGACTTAGAAATCTTTGTAAATCCTTTAGTTTTCCAGGTGGAACTTCTAGTCATGTTTCTCCCGAAGTTCCTGGAAGTATTAATGAAGGCGGGGAACTGGGTTATAGTCTATCACATGCTTATGGAGCAGTTTTAGGGAATCCTAATTTATTTGCTGCTTGTGTAGTAGGTGATGGAGAAGCTGAAACCGGACCACTTGCAGGTTCATGGCAAGCTAATAAATTAATTGATCCAGTCAAAGATGGAGTGGTTTTACCAATTCTTCATTTAAATGGATATAAAATTGCTAATCCTACTATTTTAGCGAGAATTAGTGAAGAAGAATTAATTAAATATTTTGAAGGATTGGGATATAAACCATATATCGTCAGTGGGAATGATCCTTTAAAAATGCATGAATTAATGATGCAAACTTTAGATGAAGTTATCTTAGAAATTAAAAGTATTAAAAATAAAGCGAAATTAATGAAAAATTCTGTTCGTCCAATTTGGCCAATGATAATTTTAAAGACTCCTAAAGGATGGACAAGTCCAAAATCATATAACGATAAAATAATTGAAGGAACATTTAGGGCTCATCAAGTTCCAATTATCTCAGTGAAAAATGAAGAAGAAATAACAGCTCTAGAAAATTGGTTAAAAAGCTACCGAATAGATGATTTGTTTGATGAAAAAGGCGAATTAGTTTCATATTTAAAAAAACTCGCTCCAACTGGAAATAAGAGAATGAGTGCTAATCCAAACGCCAATGGAGGTTTATTACTTAAAGAGTTAGATATTCCAGATTATACGCCATATGCTTTAAATTTTAAAAATCATGGTGAAACAGATGGAAGTGATATGAGCGTTTTAGGATCATATGTTAGAGAAGTGATTTCTAGGAATAAAAACTTCTTAATGTTTGGTCCTGATGAGGCTCTTTCTAATAAATTTAATGCCGTATTTGAAGTGACAAAAAGAAAGTTTAATGGGAATATTTTTGAATATGATGAGTTTTTAGCTCATGATGGTCAAGTTATTGATAGTATTTTATCTGAACATTTATGTCAAGGAATGCTAGAGGGGTATTTATTAACTGGAAGACATGGATTCTTTCACAGTTATGAATCTTTTATTAGAATAGTTGATTCTATGGCATCTCAGCATGCTAAATGGATGAAAATGAGTGGTGAACTTTTATGGAGAAAACCTATTTCTTCTTTAAACTATGTTTTAACTAGTCATTGCTGGCAACAAGATCATAATGGTTTTACCCATCAAGATCCGGGCTTTTTAAATCATTTAGTTACTAAAAAAGCAGATATTACGAGAATATATCTGCCGTGTGATGCTAATACTTTATTATCTTCTTTTCATCATATTATTGGGACTAAAAATTACATTAATGTAATTGTCGCTTCTAAACATGAAAGACCACAGTGGTTAACGATAGATGAGGCTAAAAAACATTGTGCTAAAGGAATCGATATTTTCAAGTGGGCTAGTGAAGATGATCCAGATTTAGTCCTAGCTTGTGCGGGAGATACTCCAACTCTAGAAGTATTAGCTGCAAAACAATATTTAAAAGAAAATATTCCTAATCTAAAGGTAAGAGTAGTTAATGTTGTAGATTTAATGAAATTAATATCTCATGACAAACATCCTCATGGTTTAACACATGAAGAATACGACGAAATCTTTACTAAAGATAAACCTATTATTTTTGCTTTCCATGGATATCCAGATTTAATTCACCAGTTAACATACAATCGAACTAATCAAAACTTACATGTTCATGGATATATTGAAGAAGGAACTATTACAACTCCATTTGATATGAGAGTTCTTAATAAACTAGATCGTTATAATTTAATTATTAATGCGATGAAATATGTAAATATCGAAACCAGTGTTAAAGAATATATTACTTCCAAATGTAAGAAAACATTAGAATATCATAAAAAATATATAAAAGAACACGGTGTGGATATTCCTGAAGTTGTTGAATTTAAATGGCAAGATTAAAAAAAGATTCTTTTTATAATTTACTTACATTTTCTTCTAAAATCTCAGGATTTTGTAGATATGTCTCAAATAATTGTAATGATTTAGCAAAATAGAATCCGTCAGCAATTCGTTCATCAATATTAACTCCAATTTCTAACATTTTCTTATTTTCAATAATCATTTCACCTTTTTTATTCTGGGTAATAACTTGTTCATTAGTAATTTCTCCAATCGTAAATAAAATAGAATTAGTTCCAAAATCA
>CAZFQF010000088.1:0-4449 GCA_964520725.1 uncultured Muribaculaceae bacterium
CCTGCCATAGCTTCATCTATCGCATTATCAACAATTTCCCATACTAGATGATGAAGTCCTTTACTACTAGTTGTTCCAATATACATTCCAGGTCTTTTTCTTACTGCTTCTAAACCTTCTAGTACTTGAATATCGTTTTCATTATAATTATTATTCATATATTTTCTCCTCTATTTTTCCGTTTTTTAAATTAAAAACTTTACTATTATTCAATATTTTTAAATCGATATTTTTCAAATCGGTTGTAGTTATAAAAATTTGAATTCCTTTTTTTAAAAATTTAATAATTTTTTTTATTTTTTCATTATCAAGTTCACTAAATAAATCATCTAAAATTAAGATTGGCATAGTCTTGTTTTTATTATAAAAAACATTTATTTCTGCTAATTTAAATGCAATTACCGCATTTTTTTGTTCACCTTCTGATAAATAATTTTTAGATAAATAGTCATTATAATAAAATATAAAATCATCTAAATGAATTCCATAATTTGTTTTTCCATAACTTATATCTTTTTTTTGAATATTTTGATATTTTTTCAATAACTGAATTTTATCTAAATTTTCATAATCAGAAACATATTTTAAACATAACTTTTCTTTTTTTGTAATTTTTTTAAAAATATCTAATAAATATAAATTTATTTCTTTAACAAAATCTTTGCGACAATTATAAATTTTAAGTCCATATTCTATTAATTTATCTGTTAAAATATATAAATATTCCTTAGATATGTTAGGATTTAGAGACATAGATTTCAAATAAGTGTTTCTTTGTTTTAATAATTTATTATAAATTGAAAGATTTTTTAAATATTCATTATCTAATTGAGAAATTTCCATATTAATTAATTTTCTATGAATACTAGGACTGTCTTTTATCAATTTCAAATCCTCTGGATTAAAAATAATTATATTAATTTTTGATAAATAATCACTTAATTTTTTAATTTGATTATTATCTATAAAAACCCTTTTTGTTTTTTCATCAATAACTATTTTATATTTATTATTAATCTTATTATTTATCTCTCCTTCAATTACCGCATAATCTTCCTTATCTTTTATTAATATTTGATCTTCATTAATTCGAAAAGACTTTGTTAAAGCTAAAAAATATATTCCTTCAACTATATTTGTTTTTCCTACCCCATTATTCCCAATTATTATATTCTTAGTTGGGGAAAAATTAAAAGTTTGGTTACTATAATTTCTAAAGTTTGTAAGTTTTATTTTCAATATTTGCATTTTAAACCTTCTTTTAAGCTCCTAGAATAATAAAATAGGTATACTTGTACTCCTATACCTATTTAAATTATAACATAAAAAACATATGTTTAAAAGTTTTTTTAACGATTTATACTTCTTTTTCTGATATTTGATTCTAGCATTGAAGCTCTAAAAATTTGATTTTTTAAAACATTAGGTGTTATAAATATTTCAATAATTTCTTTATTCATAAATTCAATTAAAATTCTGTCTTCTTTATCAAAATATCTATTAATATTATTTAAACTTATCCAAGCACATTCCTTTAATCTTGGGGATGTAGTTGGAAAAAATATAATATTATTTTCTTCTGAAATAATAATTGGAGCTTTATATCTTATTCCAGTTAAAGAAGCGGTTCCTTTCTGTCTTCCTTCAATTGAAGATCCATAATATTTACAACTTTTGTCCATAATTTTATTAACACTAGTTTCCATTATAAAACAATCATGTGCTTCATAAATTATAGCTTTGCTCTTACTAAAAGGAATTACTGCTAATGTTTTTTCATTAATTTCATAATCTTTCATTTTTTCACCTCCTGACAAGAAACCCTTATAACATATAAATTTGTTGAAATTTTAGAGTTTTTGTCGAAAAAAAATAAAAAAATGAGATTTCTTATTTTTAATATGTTTTAATTGGTAAAATTAATTGAATTAAAGATTCATCTTTAGCTGATTTAAGAACAATTGGTTTTGAATCCGAATTTAATAATATTAATAAATCATCTTCATCAAAAGTTTTTAATGCTTCAATCATATACTTTGAACTAAATGAAATTGATAATTCATCTTCGACATTTTTATTAACAGATACTGTTTCTTCTACTTTACCTATTTCACTTGCAAAAGAACTAATTAATACTTCGTTAGTTTTAGTTTCCATTTTCACCACATTTTTGTCTTTATTTTGAGTAAGTAAAGCAGCTCTATCTATTGCTCCATAATAGCTATTTAAAGAAGTGGTTAGAATAATATTAAATTCTGTAGGTATTAAATTTGAAGTATTTGGATAAGTTCCGCTTAATAAACTAGATTGAAAAATATAATCTCCATATTTAAATAATATTTTGTTAACAAATGGATGTATTTCCACATCTTTTTCTTCAGATAATAATTTATCAAACTCATTAATATTTTTGCCTGGAATAACAACATCTATATTTTCATATTCTTTGTCTAAATTTAGAGTCTTTTTAGCCAATCTGTAAGAATCTGTTGCTACACAATCTAAAATATTTCCTTCAATTTTTAAATTTAGTCCTGTTAATAAAGGTCTTGATTCTTGGGTAGAAATTGCAAAAATTGTTTGATTAATGATTTTTTTAATAATATCACTTGAAATAATAATTGGTTTTTTAATTTCTTCTAAATTAATTTGTGGATAATCATCTGTATTTAAACAATTTAAATTATAAATAGTGTTTTCTGTACTGATAATAATTTTTAAACCATCTACTACTTCAATATTAATATCTGTATTAGGCATTTTCCTTATAATTTCTAATAGATATTTACTTTGAATAATAATAGTCCCTACTTTTTCGATATGTTTAATCTTTTCTTTTCCAATAAAAGCTTTTATTGTTACATCACTATCACTAGCTGTTATAAATAAACCATCTTTACTTAATTCAAATTTAACTCCATTTAATATTGGGATTATATTTCTAGGAGAAATGGCTCTCATTACATTTGTTAATTTTTCTAATAAAATATTTCTTTCAATAATTAATTTCAATTTTATTACCTTCTTTCTTTTTAGTTATTTTATTATTATTACTGTTTAAATTGTTGAAAACTATAATTTTTCTTTATATAAAAGTAAACATCAATGTTGAAAACTTAAAGTTATTAAATTTTAATTCACAATTTTATTTTTTATTTCATTTATATCCTCTTTTAATTTAATATTTGTCTTTAATTCATTATTTATTTTCTCACAAGAATGTAAGACAGTAGAATGATCTCTATTACCAAATTCTAATCCTATTTTTACGATTGTTTCTTCAGTCGTCATTCTACAAATATACATTGCAACTTGTCTTGGAAAATTAATATTGGCGTTTCTTTTTTTACTTTTTAGATCATCAACTGTAATTTTATAATAATCCGCAACAGCTTTTTGAATCTTGGTTATATTATTAGTTATATAAATTGATTTTCCTATATAATCTTTTAAAGCATCAGTCGCAAATTCTAAATTAATATCTGTTGGGCACATAATAGCTGCATAGGCATATAACCTTGTTATAGCACCTTCTAAATGTCTAACGTCGTTTTCACAATGGGTTGCAATATAATCAATAACTTCTTTTTTAACAAGATTAGCAACTTCATGACCAGCCATTTTATCTTTAAGAATTTTACATCTTAAATCAAAGTCTGGTGGATAAATATCAACCGTTAATCCCCATCTAAATCTAGTCCGTAAACGATCTTCTAATAATTTTAAATCATCCGGAGATCGATCTGAACTAATAATTATTTGTTTATTAGAATTGTATAAATTATTAAAAGTATGAAAAAATTCTTGTTGAGTTTTTTCAGCTCCTCCTAAAAATTGAATATCATCAATTATTAAAATATCAATATTGCGGTATTTTTCTTTAAAATGTTCTATAACAAGTAAATTATTATCATCTTTTTTGTTTATTCCAATAAAATCAGAAATAAACTCTTCACTAGTAACATATAAAATTTTTTTATTACTATGCTGAATAACATAATTTCCAATTGCATGCATTAAATGAGTTTTGCCTAATCCACTTTTACCGTGAATAAATAAAGGATTATATATCTTTCCTGGTTGTTCTGCAACATCAACAGCTGCAGTTTGAGCAAATCTGTTACTATCCCCTATTACAAAATTTTCAAAAGTATATTTTGGATTTAAATTAGAATTAATTCTTTGATATTCATCATTTATATCATCTGTTACTATAACTTTTTCTTCTTCGTTAAATTCTTCTTCGGTTATAAATTCTAAATCAAAACTATTTCCGATTAAATTAGTTATTATTTCATCGATTAAATCATAGTAAGTATCATTTAAAAATTTTTTGTGAAATACCATAGGGACTTGAATTGATAAAATATTATTTTCTTGTTTTATTATTTTTGTTTCTTTAAACCAAGTGTCATAAGAAACTGGGGAAATTTTAGTTTTAACAACTTG
>CAZFQF010000089.1:0-4363 GCA_964520725.1 uncultured Muribaculaceae bacterium
AAATATCTTGTAATAATTTAAAAAAACATATCAAAAATAGTGATAAAATAGATTTCTTGAAAATTTGGGATACTTTTACAATTAGAACTGCTGAAGTAGAAGGTATTGAAGTTAAAGGGAATAATTTTGACGGGGTTGTAACTGCTAGAATCTTAGAGTGTGAATCTCATCCCGAATCAAAAAAATTACATGTTTTGAAAGTTGATAATGGAAAAGAACATTTACAAATAGTTTGTGGAGCACCGAATGTTAGAGTTGGCTTAGTTGGAGCTTTAATCCAAATTGGTGGACATATTGATGATCTTGAAATAGGGAAAAGACCACTTGTAGGAATAGATTCTTACGGAATGATGTGTAGTGGAAGAGAACTTGGGATAAGTGATAATCATGATGGAATTATTGAACTACCGGAAAATACTGAAATCGGTATTGACATCAAAGAAATTTTACCAATTAATGACATAATTGTCGAAATAGATAATAAATCTCTAACAAATCGTCCAGACTTATGGGGACATTATGGAATTGCTAGAGAAATAGCAGCGATAACTGGTAATGAACTCCTTCCTCTTGATTTAAATGAAGAAGAAACAAGTAAAGAAGATTTAAAAATAAAAATAAATAATCCCGAACTTTGTTATCGATATATTGGGACTAAACTAGATAATATTACTAATAAAACAACCCCTTTATGGATGCAAATATTTTTATATTATACTGGAATGAGAAGTCTTGATTTAATTGTAGATTTAACTAATTATATTATGTTAGAACTTGGTCAACCAATGCATGCTTTTGATGCAGAGAAAGTTCAAGAAATTGAAATAGGGCTTGCAAAAACAGGAGATAAGTTTATAACACTTGATCAAGTTGAAAGAAAATTAACCGAAAAAGACTTAATGATTAAAAATGGCGGAGAATATTTTGCAATAGCTGGTGTCATGGGCGGATTAGATAGCGAAATAACAAAGACAACAAATTCTATAATCTTAGAAAGTGCGTCATTTGAGCCCTCAACTGTTAGAAAAACTGCCACATCTTTAGGGCTTAGAACTGAAGCATCTAGTCGTTATGAAAAGAGTTTAGATCCAAACTTAACAATGATAGCAACCAAACGATTTATTCAGTTATTAAAAGAAGTTAACCCAAGTCTGGAATTTGGGTCAAATATTACGGATGTTTATCCAAGTTCTTTTAATGAAAAAGTAGTAATTTTGAAAAAACAACTTTTAGATAAATATATGGGGTTTCAAATTGAAGATGAAGTAGTTAAAAATATTTTAACTTCATTATCTTTTGAAGTTAAAATCGAAAACGATGAGTTTAAAGTGACAGTTCCTACTTTTAGAGCAACTAAAGATATTACTTTAGGAGCAGATTTGATTGAAGAAATAGCGAGAATTTATGGATATGAAAATTTTAATGAAGAGCCACTAAAAATGGAATTGACTTTTGGTGAAAAAGAAAAAACATTTGAAGAGACTTATGAAGTAAAGAACTTTTTAGCAACTAAATATAATTTACATGAAGTTCATACATATTTATGGAATCAAACATCGTTTCTAAAGGAATTGGGAATTAACTTTGATAATGTAAAACTTCAAGGAAAGAGCGAAGATAATATTTTAAGAAATAGTTTATCTTTAAGTATGTTAGAAGTTGCAAATGTAAACACTAAAAAATATAATGAATTTGGAATCTTTGAAATAGGAAACGTAATTATTGATAATGAGAATGTTAAAAAACTAAGTATTTTAATATCAGATAATAAAGAAGATTTAAAAGAAATCTATTATAAAATGAAAGAAATAACTCTTAGTTTATTTGAATCACTTAAAAATATTACGCCAATCTTCGAATTAAGTAATACCGAAGAAGATTATTATAATCCTGATTTAACTCAAAATATAATTATTAATAACAATATTATTGGTCAAATAAAAGTATTTAATAATACAATTAGTAATAAAATAAATAAAAAGAAAGCTTTTATAGTTTTAGAAATGGATTTTGATAAATATATAGAAATTAAAAATAATAATATAATTTATAAAGAAGTTAGTAAATATCCAACGACAATTTTAGATTACACAATATTATCTGAAAGAGGAAAATATTATGATAGTTTTGAAAAAATAATTTCTGAATTTAAAAGTCCGATTATCTTAAGAAGAGAATTAATTGATATATATATTGATGGAGATACCAAAAAAATAACAATTAGATATATTGTTGGTTCAAATGAAAAGACATTAACTACAGAAGAACTACAAGATTTTAAAGAAAAATTTATTGATTTTATTAATAAAAATAATTTTAGTATAATTGAAGAATAAGAAGATTTTTAACGGAATCTTTTTTTCTTTACTTTTTTAAGTTAATATAGTAGAATATAGATAGAAAAATATTAACGGGTGATGGTATGAAAAAAACAGTTGGAGATAACTTGAAAGTTTTTAGGCTACGTGCAAATCTATCAATGGATGCAGCAGGGAAATTATTAAAAATTTCGGCACCTGCTATTTTAAAATATGAACGGAATCAAATAATCGCATCTTTATCAAGATTAGAAGAATTTGCCAGTATTTATAATACAACACTTGAGGAGATACTTGATTTAGAAGAGAGACTAAATATCAAATTCACTAATTTTAAATGCAAATTAAAGACTCCTGAGATAAAAAAAGAAAGAATTAAAAATTTACTTGAATATAAAATAGAATCATATTTTAATTTATTAAAATTATCTGAAATAAAACTGCAAAATAAATTTGGTGTTCACATGGTAAGTACTTTATTAGAGGCAGGAAGTTTAGCAACTCAATTAAGAATCTTTTTTACAATTCCCATAAATACGCCAATTTCAAATTTGGTTTATCTTTTAGAGAATAATGGAATGATGATTATTACAATTCCTAAAAATAAAGATACGGAAGACTTCGTTGGATTTTATGAAATCATTAATAAAGTTCCAGTCATTGTTGTCCTCGAAGAAAATAATGGTTATGAACAAAGATTTAGTATTGCTAAGTATTTAGGAGAGCTCCTAATTATTAATGATTATAAAAAAGATGAGTTAACAACTGAGTTTGCTTTATCTTTATTAATGCCTAAAACATCAATAATAGAAGAATTTGATGAAAACAGAACGAAAATAGGATTTAAAGAAATAGAAATTTTTAGTAATAATTATCGAGTGAGTTATAAAAACATTGTAAATAGGCTAGCTTACCATAAAATAATAACTCAAAGTAATGCCAAATATTTAAAGATTCATATCAATAAGAATAATATTAAAGAAATAGATTATTATGAAGAGCCTTATGTTTATGAAAAATTAAAATCTAAATTGAAAGCAAAAGGTGTAATTTAAGTTTCACAAAAACAAAGAATAATATTCTTTGTTTTTAGATTAATGAGAATAAATTATGAAAAATAATTTACCGTACATTTATTTGTAAAAAATGTGATTAATACTTTTTTATATAAGCAAAAAATGATATAATATTCTTATAGAAGGTAGGAATTTTTATGGATTATTTAAGCAAACTAAACAAGGAACAAATTGAGGCAGTAACCCATAAAGATGGACCTTTACTTGTTATGGCTGGAGCTGGTTCCGGAAAAACTAAAGTCTTAACTACTAGAATTGTTCATTTAATTGATGAGGGAGTAGCAGACTATAATATTTTAGCCATAACTTTTACAAATAAAGCTGCCAAAGAGATGCGTGATAGGGTTAATAATATGGTTGGAACTGTTAAATCATTTATTGGAACCTTCCATTCTTTAGGGCTTAGAATTATTAGAGAGAACTGTAGTGAATTAGGTTTAAATAATAATTTTACAATTATTGATAGTGATGATGTCTTATCAGTAATAAAAAAGATTTTAAAAGAAAAAAATTTAGATCCAAAACAATATAGTCCATATTATATTCGCAATCGAATTAGTTTTATTAAAAATCAAATGTTATCAGAGATAGAGTTAGATAAATTTTTTAATACGCCTATTGATAAAATTGTAGTAGGTATTTATCATTCTTACTGTGATAAACTATTAAAAAGTTCGTCTGTTGATTTTGATGATTTGTTGCTTTTGCCAGTAAAATTATTTACTAGTCATAAAGAGATATTAGAACATTATCAAGAAAAATTTAAATATATTTTAATTGATGAGTATCAAGATACTAATCCGGTTCAATATAAATTATCAGTAGTATTAAGTGCAAAATATCGAAATATTTTTGTCGTAGGAGATATGAACCAAAGTATTTATGCTTTTAGACAAGCAGATTACCGCAATATTATAAATTTCGAGAAAGACTTCAAGGATTGTAAAGTTATTAAATTAGAGCATAATT
>CAZFQF010000090.1:0-4271 GCA_964520725.1 uncultured Muribaculaceae bacterium
TACTTGCTAAGTTAGATTTACCCAATCCAATGCCCCAAAGTACTAGTGTAGATATCAAAAATTTATGGTATAGTGAATAAGAATGAAATACTCAAAAAACATTGTTTGCGCTTAATTCACTTATTTAATAGTTAAATTATAATAGATAATAAAGTTATAGAGTGAAAGATTAACTAACTGGCGAGGCAAACCTTGAAAAATTAGCCGCTAAGGAAGATAATAGTGCAAGCGAAAATATGATGCATTTATGCAAGAATATGTTAATTTACCTCTGGAAACAAAAAGAGAAGAAATAATTATTAAATTAAGAAAATTAATCAGTACGATGCATAAATTAATACTTGATATGAGAAAAGAAGAAGTCAGTGAAAGTGATTTTCTTGAAGGAACATTTGGTTATACAAATGCTTTATGAATAAAAATTTTCCAACTAACACAAAAAAACCAGAAATTTAATTTTCTGGTTTTTAAAATTTTTTTAAATAACTTAAGCTGCAGCAGCTTCTGTTTTGTCAGCTTTTTTTAAAGTTCTTGCTTCTCTAGCTGTAAGCTTAACTTTAATACCGTTAACTGTAACTGTTTGCATATTTGGATTTTGAGTTGATTTAGTTGCATTTAAGGCATGAGATCTTTTATTTACTGTTAAAGGTTTTTTCTTTGATACTTTTTTTGCCATGTCTGTTCCTCCTTAATAAGAATTCTTAATGATTTTATCATAAATACTAGGTAGTGTCAACGATTTAATATTAAGTATAGTTTGTCAAATATTCGTTTGTATTATATAATTAAACTAAAGGAGAAACGCTATGAAAGAATGTATTAGTATTAAAACCGATTATTCACTTTTACAAAGTCTAATTCAAATTAAAGACTTAATTTTCTATGCGTTAAAAGAAGGATATCAAACCTTAGGAATTATTGATGATAATTTATCTGGTTCCATGGAATTTATCAGTTCTTGTCAAAAAAATAATATTAAACCGGTTGTCGGTTATGAAACTAAGATTAATGATAAAACAATAATTTTATATGCTAAAAACTACTCAGGATTAAAATCTTTATTTAAATTAAATACGTATCTACTTAATAATTCTTTAAATACAATTGAACTTACTAAATATATTAATAATCTTATTATTTTAATTCCTTTTAGTTCTAAAGAATTATATGAACAATTAAGTAGAATAAGTAATAATTTATTTATTGGATATGAAACTGATGAAGAAAAGTTATTAGCTTTATTATTAACCAACAAAGTAGTTTATTTAAAACCAGTTCTAGCTTTAACTAAAGAAGATACTCAGTATTTAAATACTCTAAACGCAATTAATGAAGGAAAAACCTTAGATGAATTAGAAAAGAAAGATTATTCAGCGTTCTATTTAAAGCCAAGTGATGTATCTAATATTACTAATTTAATAGATCTTAAAATAGTAAAAAGTAAGAATCTAATTCCTCATTTCGATAAAAAAATTGCTGATAGTTACAAATATTTAGAAACTTTAGCAATTAAAGGCTTAAGTAAAAGATTAGATGGTAAAATTACTGAAGATTATAAAGAGCGTTTATTATATGAACTAAAAGTTATTAAAGAAATGGGTTATGTCGATTATTTTTTAATTGTTTATGATTATGTAAAATTTGCTATTCAAAATAATATCTTTGTTGGACCAGGAAGAGGTTCTGCAGCGGGCTCTTTAGTTACTTATTCATTAGGGATTACTTCGATTAATCCTTTAAAATATAATTTACTTTTTGAGAGATTTTTAAACCCAGAAAGAATAACTATGCCTGATATCGATATTGATTTTGATGCTTTAAGACGCAATGAAGTCGTTGATTATGTTAAAGAAAGATATGGAAAATTAAAGGCAATGGGAATTATGACTTATGGAACTTTAGCCGCTAAACAAGTTCTTATTTCTGTTTCTAAAGCTCATGATTTAGATATTTCTTATCTTTTAAAATTGATTCATCCTAAAAAGTCATTAAGAGAGAATTTAACTTCTGAGGTAACTAAAATTCTAAATTCAAATTTAGAAATTAAAAAAATTTACTATGAAGCTTTAAAACTGGAAGGACTTAAAAAACATATTAGTACCCATGCTGCTGGAGTAGTTATTTCCGGAGTTCAGTTAGATGAAGTAATTCCGATTAGTCAAAGTGGAGATGTTTACTTAACAGGGTATACCATGAATTATTTAGAAGACTTAGGACTTTTAAAAATGGATTTTTTAGCAATTAAAGATTTAACGACAATTGCTGATATCTTAGAAATGGTTCCTGAAAAACTTAATATTAAAGAAATAGAGTTAAACAATGAAGAAGTCTTAAATAGATTTACAACAGCTAATACAACCGGAATATTTCAGTTTGAGAGTGAAGGAATTAAAAGCTTTTTAAGTAAACTAAAACCTAAAGTATTTACAGACTTAGTTGTAGCTTTAGCTTTATATCGTCCGGGGCCAATGGAAAACATTCCATCTTTTATTAGACGTAAAGAGGGAAAAGAAAAACTTGATTATATCGTTCCTGAGCTTGAAGAAGTCTTAAAAGAAACCTATGGAATTATTGTTTATCAAGAACAAATTATGCAGATATTTAGTATCATTGCTGGTTATACTTATGCTGAGGCAGATATTATTCGTAGAGCAATTTCTAAAATGCAAAAAGATATTATTTTAAAAGAAGAAGAACGTTTCATGGAAAGAGCTCAAAAAAACGGATATTCTTTAGAAAAAGCCGAAGAAATATATAATTTAATTTTAAAGTTTGCAAATTTTGGATTTAATAAATCACACTCAGTTGCTTATGCTTTAGTAGGATATCAAATGATGTATTTAAAAGTAAAATATCCTGAATACTTTTACTCATCACTTTTAAATATTAATCTCGGCTCAGTTAGTAAAACTAAAGAGTATATTGATGAGGCGAAATTTTTAAATAATAAAATATTAAAATCTGATATTAATCTTAGCTCTAATAATTATATTATTGATAACGGAATTAGAATGCCTTTAAATATAATCAAAAACGTTGGAGATACTGCTGCTAGCGATATTGTTAAAGAAAGAGGAAACGGCCCTTATTTAGATTTCTATGACTTAGTTGCTCGGACTTATGGAAAGAGTGTTAACACTAAAACTTTAGAGAATTTAATTATGGGAGGAGCTTTAGATTCATTTAATGAAACCAGAAAAACTTTAATGGAGAATATTTCGAATGCAATTCTTTATGCAGAACTAATTAGTGGACTTGATACTTCGTTAGTTGCCAGACCAACACTTGAAATAAGTGAAGAGTATCCAGCTAATGATTTAATGAATAAAGAATTAGAATTATATGGTTTTTATGTTTCTAATCATCCAGCTAGTAAATATAACGAAATAAAAATTAATACGATTCCTAATTATTTTGACAAAGTAATTACCACAATCGGACTTCTAGAAAATGTAAAAACTATTAAAACTAAAAAGAATGATACAATGGCTTTTATGCAAATTAGTGATGAGACAGGAAAATTAGATTATACGATTTTTCCTAATCGAATAGATTACGTTAATAGAGTTAAAAACGGAGATTTATTGAAGGTTATTGGTAAAGTAGAAAGATTAGATAGATATCAAATCGTGGTTAATACAATCGAGATCATCAAATAAATGAAAATTAATAATGAAAATTAATAAGCAATATAATTTGCTTATTTTTTTTATATTTAATATAATTAAATAAGGTGATAAAAAATGTTTGAATACATGGGAGATAGAATTAGTAATGCCATTAAAAATATTAAAGGCATGGGTCGCATTACTGATGCAAATATTAGTGATGCTATTAAAGAAATTAGAATGGCTCTTTTAGAAGCGGATGTTAATTATGAAGTTGTTAAAGAATTTACGAAAAATGTTAAAGAAAAAGCCTTAGGATTAGATGTATCCAAAACTTTAAAACCTGAAGAAGTTTTTATAAAACTAGTTAAAGATGAAGTAGTAAATTTATTAGGTGAAGATTATGTTTCTTTAGAAGTAGATAAAAAACCAACAATTATTATGTTAGTTGGTCTTCAAGGAAGCGGAAAAACCACAACATGTGGAAAAATCGCTAATTTAGTTCGGAAGAAAAATCATAAAAAACCATTATTAGTTGCTTGTGATATTTATCGCCCTGCGGCAATTGAGCAGTTATGTGAAATCGGAGCATCATTAAATATTCCGGTTTTTAATAAAGGCAAGGATGATCCTAAAATAATTGTTAAAGAAGCTCTAGATTAT
>CAZFQF010000091.1:0-4109 GCA_964520725.1 uncultured Muribaculaceae bacterium
TAGAGGGAAATGTAAACCCAATTAGAGATATTGAAATTATAAATACAGAATTAATAATTTCGGATTTAGAAATTGTTCAAAATCGAATTAATAAGATTTCTAAAAAAGTGTTATCGACTAAAGATGCAAACGAAAAAGCGGAATATGAAGTCCTTAAAAAATGTGAGGAAACTTTACTTCAAGAAAAATCTTTAAGAAGTTTAGAGTTTACCAAAGATGAAATGCTATTAGTAAAACATTTTTGTTTAATAACTTTAAAGCCAATTATTTATATGGCAAATGTTAGTGAAGAAGATGCCATAATTGGTCATAATCAGTATACAGAAGTAGTATCTGAGTATGCAGCAAAAGAAAGTGCTTCCGTAATTGTAATGAGTGCTAAAATTGAAAGTGAACTAGCAGAGCTAAATGATATTGATAAAAAACAATTTTTAGAAGATTTAGGAATAACTAATAGCGGCTTAGATAAGCTTATTTATGCAACATATAATTTACTTGGTTTAGAAACTTTCTTAACTGCCGGAAAAGATGAGTGCCGAGCATGGACTTTTAAAAAAGGAATGAAAGCTCCAGAATGCGCGGGGATAATCCATTCAGATTTTGAAAGAGGATTTATTAAAGCAGAAATAATGTCTTTTGAAGATTTAAAAGAATATGGTTCAGAACTAAAAGTAAAAGAAGCTGGTAAAATGCGCTTAGAAGGTAAAGATTACATCATGAAAGATGGAGATATTTGTTATTTTAGATTTAATGTGTAAAAAGTGTTAGTTATTAACATCTTTTTAAATGGCAATTATACAGGAAGTGAAAAAAGTGATTTTGAAAAATTTAACTTTATTTTTTGGAATTTAAGAAGTATTAAAAATATTAATCTTTTAATTCCTAAAAATGAACATATCGGGTAGTTGTAGTTAATGGAGCAGGTAAAAGAACATTATTTAAATAATAACTAGAGAAATAGATACTTATCAAGGACGAATTATTTTAGAAAAAATATTAAAATTTGCTTATTACCTCGAGTTATAAATGATAATATTTTAGATAGTAATATAAGTAGATTAGATTATTTATTTATATTGATAATATATAAGTTATTACTATATAATTAAAGATATAAATAGTTAAAGAGGTGAAATTCCTAATGAACAAAGAAGTTTTAACTTTGGGCGTATTTGCTCATGCTAATGCAGGTAAGACAACAATTACAGAACAAATTCTTTACCATGTGGGGATAATTCCAGAAGTTGGAAGAGTAGATGATGGCAATACAGTAACTGACAATTTAAAAATAGAACAAGAGCGAGGCATCACAGTCAGAGATTCTCTAGTAACATTTGAATTAGAGGAAAAAAAAGTTCAACTAATAGACACACCCGGGCACGTCGATTTTTCAGCTGAAGTAGAAAGAGCAATTAGTGTTTTAGATGCAGCAATTTTAGTAATATCAGGGGTAGAAGGATTAGAGGCTCAAACCTTTACCATTTGGCAAGCTTTACAACAAAAAAAAGTTCCAGTAATTATATTCATAAATAAAATGGATCGATTAGGAGCTAATTATGATAGAGCACTAAACGAATTAAAAAGAAGTTTTAATATTTCTCTTCTTACTTTGACACGAGTTTGTCAAACCGAAGAGGGAATTTTAGAAATAATTAAATCTAATATTGAAGATTTAATTGAAGAAATAGCATTAGTTGATGAAGATATATTAGAAAAATATATTGTTGAAAAAGATCTAGATTATTCGTTAATTGAAAATAAAATTATTGATTTAATAAAAGCTTGTAAGATTTTTCCAGTAATTGGTGGGAGTGCTTTAACAAATTTAGGAATAAATGATTTAATAGAATGTATTAGTAAATATCTATCTCCAGCAGCTAAGAAATTAGAAAATCCTTTTTCAGCGTTTATTTATTCGATTAGAATTAATGAAAAAGGCAAAAATGCTTATGCAAAAATTTTAAATGGAAGTTTAAATTTAAGAGATACTGTTAAAATCGGAGAAGGCACAACAGGGAAAATTAAAAGTTTACATTTAGTAAAAGGAGCAAAATTAATTTCTGTTGAAACTGTTTATAGTGGAGATATTGTGATAATTAATGGACTTGATGTTAAATGTGGTCAATTGATCGGAGATGATAAAGAGTTTGAGAATTATATTAGTTTTGTCAATCCTTTATTAACCATGAAAATTAAACCCCTTGATAATATAGATACAATAAAATTAATGAATGCTTTAAGAATCTTACATGAAGAAGATCCATATTTAAATATTCGTTATAATGAAAAAACAAATTCTATTTATTGTAATCTTATGGGAGAAGTTCAAGTTCAAATTATAAAAACTTATTTAGACGAGAGATTCAATGTAAAAGTTAATATTGAAAATCCGGTAATTATCCATAAAGAAACACCCACTATTAAGACAAAGGCAAAAGTTTCTTACACAAGTGTTTCAGGAATAGTTTTAGAAGTAAGACCACTTGAGCAGGGAAACGGGTTTAGATATGTATCAGAAGTTTCAACTGATTATTTACATATCAAATACCAAAGACAGATTGAAAGATTAATAAAACATTACTCAAAACAAGGACTACAAGGATGGGAACTGACTGATATGGAAGTTGCTTTAATAGAAGGGCAGTTCGATTCGATGGGTTCTGATCCAATGCATTTTAATATCATTACTCCTTTAGCTTTATTTAGATGTTTGAAACAAGCTAAAATAAAGTTGCTAGAGCCGATATCTAGTTTCAAAATAACTGCACCTGAGAGTTCGTTAAATGCGGTTATGCGTTTATTATCTAATAAAAATGCCACTTATGAATTAACAAAAAAATATGGAGAAAAAGTATTTTTAGAAGGAGAAGTTCCATCAGCAAAGATGGTGAACTTTCCAGTAGAGTTATCTACAATAACTAGTGGAAGAGGAATGTATTCTTCATATATTTTAAAATATGAATTTAGTCACAATCAAGAGGCGGAAAGTGAATTTGTTGGGCTGGATCCTAGAAATGAAACAACCTTTCTGATAAATGATATGAGAGCGAGTTTAGAACCTCTTGATAAAGCTTTAATGAAAAAGAAAAAAGAAAATCGTTCAAAATTTTCAAGAATTCAAAAAGAAAAATTAAATAGACATTTATAAAGTAAATATATGTTAGATTATATTTGCATAAACTATAGGGGTGTGCTATAATACCTGCAGAGCTTTTTAGGCTCCTTGCTTACATAGCGGTAAGCCGAATAGACCAAAAGGAGGAAAGAAAAACAATGAATAAATACGAAATTATGTTTATTGTAAAGACTACTATTGATGAGGCAGAAGTTAAAAATTGCGCTAGTTCTTTAAAAGCAATTATCACTGATATGAAAGGTGCAGTAATTGAATTTAAAGAGATGGGGCAAAAAGAACTTGCTTATCCAATCAAGAAAGAAATTAGTGGTTTTTATTATCTACTTGTGTGTAATTCAGATGCTGATGCAATTGCTGAATTTGATCGTAAGGCTGGGATTGATGAAAACGTATTAAGACATTTAATTATTAAATTAGATGAGGAGTAGAATATGAATAATGTTAGTTTAGTTGGAAGAATAACTAAAGACCCTGAATTAAGAACTATTTCTACTGGTAATGTTACAACCTCAATAACTGTTGCAGTTAATCGTAGATTTACTAATGCAGCTGGAGAAAGAGAAGCTGATTTTATTCCAGTAGTTGTTTGGAATAAACAAGCCGAAAATGTTGCAAAATATTGCGCTAAAGGATCTCAAGTTGGAGTAACTGGTAGAATTCAAACTAGAAGTTATGATGCACAAGATGGAACTAAAAGATATGTTACGGAAGTTGTTGCTGATAATGTAACATTCTTAAGTAGTAAAAGTGAAACTAATGGTAATGCTTCCTATGTGAATGCAGGACCAAATTATAATAACGTAGATCCAAGTCATATAGAAACTTCTGATATTAGCGAAGATCCATTTAAGGATTTTGGTTCAGAAGTAGTTCTAAGTGATGATGACCTACCATTTTAAGGAGGAAAAAAGAAATGGCTGAATTTCATCGTAAAAAGAAAAAGATTTGTCAAATGTGCGCTGGTAAAAGTGTA
>CAZFQF010000092.1:0-4004 GCA_964520725.1 uncultured Muribaculaceae bacterium
AATTAACAAGTACAAACACAGGAGCAAATGGGCAAGTAGTTCCCGCAATAAGTGAAATGAAAGATTTATATATTGGACCAAGTACAAATCTATTAGGTGTAGGATACTTTAATCAAACAAGTGGAAGTAAAACCCATAGCTATAAATTAAAATCTATTTTCCTGAAAGTGGAGAGAATCAAAACGAAGATCAAGGAAAGACGTTTAAATCTCACATCGTAATATCAGATATGGCTTGTACAGATTGTTTAAGAGACAATATCATAGCCCAAGGAGGAGGACCAAATACTATAAGTGGAAAACCTCCACTAGATTTCAATTTTAATTATATAGCTCCAAGAATATTAAATTATAAAGAAAAAACAAGTGAATATACAACCCTAATGACGAGTTCTAATAACAAAACTATTGGAAGTGGATATACATTTGATGAAACAACAAGATATTTTACATTAACAAACCTTGTATATAATAAAAGTTATGGAACAGGATATATAGGTTATTATACTTGTGGCAGTAGTGCTTCATCTTATTGTACTAGTATATATAAAATAAATGCGGTTAGTGGAACAAGTATAATAAATGCAACAAAATATGAATCAGAAATAAAAAGTTATGATTTAAATGACACAGGATTATATGCAACAGAAGATGAATATGGAACTTCATATTATTATCGAGGAGCAAAAGAACATTTAAAAAATAATTTAATATTTGCGGAGTTTCAATGGAAAGTAATCAGAGTCAATGGCGATGGAAGTATAAGAATAATGTATAATGGAGCATGTCCAGAAAATAACTGTTCAATAAATAGCATTAAAGGAGATACTAATACACTATTTGATATTGCATATAATAATTATTATAATGATAATAAGTATGTCGGATATATGTATGGCGGAGCAGCAGGAGTAGCATCAACAAGTAGAGCTGGGGCTACCGCTAATGAAACAAACAGTACAATAAAAACCGCAATAGATAACTGGTATGCAAATAATATCAATGGAACAGGATATGCCAGTAAAGTAGCAGATAATCTATTTTGCAACGATAGACAATTACGAAGCGAAATAGGAGGTCCCGCAACAGGAACAGGATTTGGGACTAGTTCTTCTTATTATGCTGGAGGTTATAGAACCAATAATGGTATGGAAATGCCCACTTTAAAATGTGGATTAAAAAATGATCGATTTACAGTTAGTGATACGAGCAAAGGAAATGGAGCATTAACATATCCAGTCGGAATAATAACAGCAGATGAATTATTATTTGGAGGAATGGGTGTATGGTACGAAGAGTATGGGAATTATCTATATAATGAGTATGCTTATTGGTCATTATCACCATATAGTTTTAGTGGGAATGCGAGCATACGTGCTGTTGCTTTTGGGTATGGTACTGGTATGGATGATGTTCCTGTCACTTGGGGGGACCCTGAGTTCGAGGAAAATGGTGTTCGCGTTGTAATAAACTTATCATCAACAGTAAAAATTACTGGAGATGGTAGTGCATCTAATCCGTATAAAGTTATATAAGTTGCATATTTCCAAAAAATATGATAAAATTCTAAATAAATCAAAGACAAAGGACAAGATTATTAATGTTTTTATCTAAGAGAGTTAGCGTAAGGTGAAAGACTAACATAAAATATCAATAGTTACTACCTTTTAGAGAATCTAATAAATTCCGGGTAACAACCGTTAAAAGTTAAGAGTAAATAAAAGGATGGTACCGTGCTTTAAAAGCACTCCTTGGTGCGATTCTTTTTTTAATTTTAGAAAGGAGTAAAATGGCAGAGTTAATAAATAGAACATATTGTAATTCCAAATTAAATAATGATATTAAAAATTATAATTTGAATTTAGAACAAGAAATATTATTAAAAAATCTAATTATGCTTTATTTAATAATGACTAGAAATGAAGAAAATATAGACGAGCTTATTGATATTCTAATAAATAAGATTAAATCTCAAGAAAATATTCGAACGTCAGTACAAGACATGTTTCATTTGGTTGTTCAGTTTGTTTTTGATAAAAATCAGGATAATAAAGATTTTATAACTGAAGTAATAGATAATTATCTAAAGGAAGGCTATTATTTTCATAGTACTAATGGATGCTTGATTAGTCATATCGAAAATCACGGTTTTGATTTATCTAAAAATATTTGGGATTACAAAGAAATAGAAGAAATAAAAACTATATTTTCTAGGAAAGGTAAAACTGATATTTTTGGTTTATTTCAAGTTAATAAAATTAATCCGATATTTTTTTCTCCATCTTTAGAAACAGCATCATATTATGCTATTAGCTCTCCTTCCTGGTTTGCTCATTTTACTTCGGGAGGGATGGGAAGTAAAGAAAATTATGATAAAGAGGCTTACCGGAATCGAAATTATATTTCTTGTTTAAAAAATGTAATTAATTTATGTATAGAATGTAACCTAGAATTAGAAGAAAAGGCTAAAGTATTAAATTTCTTTGATAAATATTATGTTCAATTGACTGGATCTAAATATCCTAAAATGATTTTAATAAAAAGAAAATACTTTAAACCAGTAATAGATTTCCCTGATAAAGAACCGAAGCAAAGTGATGTTGAATATTTTATAAATTTAGTAAATCTAAATTGTTTAGCAAATGTACTAGTTAGGAATACAATTCCTAAAGAAAATATTTTAATAATAGATTATAATAGTAAAGAAAGGAAGGTATTATTATGAAAAATATCAAAGAAGATGAAAAATTAAATAAACTTAATCATAGCTGTGCTCATTTACTAGCACATGCTGTAAAAAACTTATATCCAAATGCTAAATTTTGGGTTGGACCAGTAATTGAAGAGGGATTTTATTACGATATTGATTTGGGAGATTTATCAATTACTGAAGAAGATTTATCAAAAATTGAAAAAGAAATGAAAAAGATTTCTAAAGATGGCAAAAGAATCGTTAGACAAGAATTTTCTAAAGAAGAAATCTTAGAAAAGTTTAAAGATGATCCATATAAAATTGATTTAATTAACAATATGGAGGAAGGAGAAGTAATAAGTGCTTACTCCCAAGGTGATTTTATCGATTTATGTCGTGGACCTCATGTTGAAACTGTTAAAGAAATAAAACATTACAAGCTATTAAAAGTTAGCGGTGCTTACTGGAAAGGCGACATTAAAAACAAAATGCTCCAAAGAGTATATGGCATTTGTTTTGAAACTGAAGAAGAGTTAAATATGCATTTAGAATTTTTAGAAGAGGCAAAAAAAAGAGATCATAAAAAGCTTGGTAGAGAACTTGAATTGTTTATGATTAGCGAATATGGACCTGGTTTTCCTTTCTGGTTACCTAAAGGAATGATTTTAAAAAATGAACTGGAAAACTTCTGGTATAAAGAACATACTAAAGAGGGGTATCAGTTTATTAAAACTCCAATAATGTTAAGTAAAGAGTTATGGGAATATTCAGGACATTGGGATAATTATAAAGATAATATGTATATTTCTGAAATAGATGATAAAGTATTTGCTATTAAACCAATGAATTGCCCTGGAGGAATGCTTGTTTATAAAAATAATTTACATTCTTATAAAGAGTTTCCTTTAAGAATTGGGGAACTCGGACTTGTCCACCGTCATGAAGCAAGTGGAGCTTTAAATGGACTTTTTAGAGTTAGAACTTTTACACAAGATGATGCCCACATTTTTATGAAAGAAGATCAAATTGAAAGTGAAATAATTAGACTTATGGCATTTATAGATCGCATCTATCGCCTCTTTAATTTAAGTTATCGAGTCGAATTATCAACTAGACCCGAAAAAAAATATATTGGAGAAATAGAAGTATGGAATAAATCAGAAACTATATTAGAAAGAGCTTGTCGCGAAGCTGGGAGAGAATTTAAAATTAATCCAGGTGACGGTGCATTCTATGGTCCTAAATTGGATTTTCATGTCAAGGACTCATTAGGTCGTAGCTGGCAATGTGCAACAATTCAGCTTGATATGAAT
>CAZFQF010000093.1:0-674 GCA_964520725.1 uncultured Muribaculaceae bacterium
ATGAAGAAACTCCTATAACTGATATTGTTAACACTATTATTTTAGATGCTGTAAAAAAAGGAGCATCAGATATTCATTTTGATCCTACCGAAGAAGGACTTAAAATTCGTATTAGAATCGATGGAACTTTATTTGATTATAGTTTAGTTCCAATATATGTTCAAAAAAATATGATTACTAGGATTAAAATTATTGCGGGAATGAATATTACTGAATCTCGTGCTCCTCAAGATGGAGCAATTAAAAATCATTTAGATAATATGAGTATTGATTTGCGTGTTTCTAGTTTACCCACTAATTTAGGTGAAAAAATAGTTGTTCGGGTTTTAGATTATTCGAAAAGTTCGGCAGGGATTGAAGAACTTGGATTTAATAAAGCTAATTTAGAAAAAGTTAAAGAAATGATTAATCAACCTAATGGAATTATTCTTGTTACTGGTGCTACTGGTTCTGGTAAATCGACAACAGTTTATTCTATTTTACAAAGACTTAATACTGAAGATAGAAATATTATTACAGTTGAAGATCCAATCGAAATGAATATTGAAGGAATTAATCAAGTTCAAGTTATCTCTGATATTGGTTTAACTTTTGCCAGTGTCTTAAGAAGTATTTTAAGACAAGATCCCGATATTATTATGATTGGTGAGATTAGAGATGATGAAACAGCTAGA
>CAZFQF010000093.1:684-3973 GCA_964520725.1 uncultured Muribaculaceae bacterium
AATCGCAGTTAGAGCTGCAATTACCGGACATTTAGTTCTCTCTACTATTCATACTAATAGTTCTTTAAATACTATTGAAAGACTTTTGGATATGGAGGTTGAACGATATTTATTAGGATCTGCTTTAGCAGGAATTATTTCGCAAAAGCTAGCGCGAAGATTATGTAAAAGATGCCGGGGTTCAAGACCTACTAACGTTTATGAGAAAAAAGTTTTTAAAGAAGCTTTAAATATAGAAGTTGATCAAATATATACTCCAGTTGGATGTTCAGAATGTCATGCTGGTTATAATGGGCGAATTGCAATTCATGAAGTCTTAAAAGTTAATCAAGAAATCCAAGATGCTATTACTCAAAATATCGATAAAAGCCATTTAAGAAAAATGGTTTATTCATCAGGAACAATTACAATGCTCCAAGATGGTCTTGCCAAAGTTGTTGAAGGTGAGACTACTTTTGATGAAATAATTAAATTGATAGATCTCGAAGATGATCTGGGCTCAAATAGTAACTTGGGATTAGAAGCAACTCTCGAAGATAGCCACGTGAGCAATCAAGCTCATGAATATGAATTATTAGAATTCTAAAAAACCAAACTTAAATTTAAGTTTGGTTTGTTTTTTTATTAAACTACTTTATAAGGGTTAATACTTGTTCCTAATCCAGTTATTCGTGTCGTAGGGTTCAGAGAAACTGCGGGGCGCAGGCCGAAAGCGACGTAGACGTTGAACATGCTGAAGTAGCCACTCGAATTCACGTAGAACACCTGCGAGCCGGTCCAACTGAAGTAATACGGCGAGGCCGACCACCACCCATCGCTACTTGTATTTCGATGTAAATAATTATCAACATTAAAATTATCACTTACTCCTCCAGCATATGCTATCTCATCTGCTGTTAGTAAGCCTACTGGATTTGTTAACGCTCCATTCCCTTTGGTTGTTTCGGTTACAGTGAATGAATCATTTTTTAATCCACATTTGAAATTTGGAGTTTTATTTGTTTGTAATCTATGATATCCGGCATACAAAGTTCCACTACTTCCAAACCCTGTTCCTGCTGCTCCTCCTCCTACTTCACTTCTAAGTTGTCTGTCATTACAATATATTGTATCTGCTATCTTTGAGGCATAACTACTTAATTTTGTTGTATACCATGTATCTAAATTTGTCTTAATTGTGCTATTTGTCTCATTTGTTGTTGCTTGTGCTCTACTTGTTGATGCGAATCCTGATGCTCCTCCATACATATAGCCTACATATTTTGCATCATTAGACGGCGTATTGAATGCTGTTGTAAATGTTGTGCCACTATATCTTGCAAACGAATTTGAATCTCCATCTTGTGATGTATCACATGGATTAGCTACTGCATTTGGATTGTAATTATATAATGTTAGTTTAATTGATCCATCTCCTACGACTCGAACGATTCGCCAGCACATATTTGCAAATACTATATAGTTGTTTTCTACTGCTCCTCGGTAATAATATGACGTTCCATAATCATCTTCAGCCTTAAATAATCCACTTGTTCCTGGGGCTGAGATAACTTGATCTAGTTCGTGTTTTATTGATCGGGTTACTTCACCATCTGTTACTTCTAATATTTGGTACATCACTGTATATTTTCTTTTATCATATAATTCATAGTCGTCACATATATACTTTCCTACATCACTTTGGGTATAGTCTCCATCTCAAAAATCCCATGATGAGTTTTCTATTTCAAATCCTGTGGCACCTATTTTATATGAATTTCCTATAATTATATCGCTAGGATATGGATATACTGATTCTATAGGCATTTTTTCTGTATAATTTAATGCTATCGGTGCGATATTACTAAAATCAGGAGTTGGTTTAGCATTTATTGTTGCTATCCCACCTTCTTGAGCTATGATATTATCTTTCAAACTATCTGTGCGGGCCATATCATTTATTCCAATATGGGCTTTAAAAGTCTTACCTTGATCAACATTCTGATCATTTCCTGTTTCAGGAAAATATATTTCTAAGTTATATGTATGTGTTTTAGTCCCACTTGTATTAGTAAAATATCCGGTTCCTAAGAACGATGAATATCCAGTTGTTGCTACTTCTTGCATCTCGGTTATATTTGGAATTATGGCTCCGTTTGCTCCTGTATTTGTACTTATTAATTTATATTTGATTGCTCCATATGAAAATGTATTTTCATCTACTATTATTTTTACACTATATCCCATCTGTAAATCTGTGGTATTTTCTCCCATTATTGTAAATGTTTTTGTAGTTACTGCCTCGCTTCGAGGAAATATATCATTTACTATTATTTCATTTCCTCCTGCATAGGTTATTTCCATCTTTCCACCGGTTGCAGTTATTGTTGAGGTTTCTTCTCCTCCTATTAACGCCGCACTGAAGTATGCATATGAGGCTCCTATTGTGATTAATAATAATAAGACCACGATGATTATTACTCCTGTTATTTTTTTTGTTTTCATAATTAGACGCCTATTCTTATGTGTTAATTATAAACGTTATTTATGGCAATTGCAATAAATAATAATTACAAGAAAAAAGAAACGATTATTTCGTTTCTAATTTTTGATAGTAATCTTTAAAAATATTAGTTAATTCTTGTTGTTCTTCTTTTGTCATAGGTTTATATGGATCTCCATCTACTCTTTTACTGTAAGATTCTAATGATTCTTGAATTCCAATAATTTTTCCGTCTTTAACAAATAAAACAGTTGGAAAATATAATCTTTTAATTGAATCATCATTTAAGCCTTTATAAGCTGGTAAATATTCTTTTAATAAATCAACAAGTTTTAAATATTCTTTACTTCCTTCTTTATCGGTTTTAACTTTACCTTTTTTAGTTAAACTTAAAGTATTACGATCTTCACGATTATTTAGATAATAAATTTTATCTAATTTATATTCCATTGCTGATGTAGTTAAAACAGGAATTAAATTACGGCACCAAGGACACTCAGGAAATCCAAAATAAATTACTCCAGTTCCATTTTCTAATATTTTAAATATTTCTTCATATGTTGTATAAATTATTGGAGCGTTTTCAGCAAGTTCGACTTTTAAGTATTCTTTTTTATTATCATTTGTTTTACCATTTAAATCTTGATATTCTTTTTGAAATTTTAGAGATTCTTCGGTTACGATATATTCTTTTTTATTAAAATTAATAACTAAATATGTAATTAAGCTTCCCAATAATATTATTATAGTTAAACTCGCAATTAATATTTTAACTTGTTTCTTCATTTTTACCACCTATATTTTTAT